>CAZFEA010000446.1:0-2580 GCA_964518085.1 uncultured Dehalococcoidia bacterium | reverse complement strand
GGGTCGGGGGCTGGCAAGACTCTTTTCGATCTCAGGAAACACGCGTGAGGCTTTGCCGAGATCAGCCAGCAGGCGTTCCTGGGGATTTTCAAACTTGCGCTCCAGAAAGGTGACGACCGCCGACCTGGCGCCCCAGACTTTGCCAGCCGGAATCAACAGGCTGTTGTCGTCCCTGGCCTGAAGGTGGAAGGTGACGCGCCACTCCTGGCCCTCTTCCCCGGGAGGATCAAGCCTGAAGCATGTGCGAAAGGCGGTATCGCGGGAAGCCGGGCTTAGCAGACTTACCCAGGACTGGATCCCTTCGGAGAAGGAAGCCAGTCCTGAGGACGGTCTTTGGAGGGTGGGGACGTCGGAACAAAGGGCGCTGAGCCATTGCTCGGGCGCCGACGAACCGTAATGAGGGCGATGGGGCGCGATGAGTGCGTCTTGGGGCAGGCTTCTGCGGATGAAGGCATCTACTGTCCGGTTGAGAAAGCCGGTGAGCAGGTCGGATGGCGACGGGGGCTTCCCATCCGGACCGCTGAGTGCCCGGCAGACCGGCGGCATGGCGCTACATAGCGAATGTACCCGGTTGGAGTCGGTTTCATCCAGGACCGCGGCCCAGACGGCTCGAAACGAAACAACGCCGTCTTTCTTGTCTTCGACTACGGTCGGCACAAAACGTTGCCTGGCCAGCAACTCCAGGGAGAGCTTGGCCGCTTCCGTCCAGAAGCGGAGAGAAGCGCCATAGGCAGTCCCGGGAGGCGGGGAGGTTTGGAGAGACAGCAGAAAATCCAGGGAGTCGCTGGCATCCAGATCCAGTGTGGCTACGCGCCACGGGGCCAGTCCGATCCCGGTCTCATTCTCGGCCCGTTCACGTCGGAGTAACTCGGGTGAGGGCAGAGGGCTGGTTCCACTCGATGGCAGAAGCAACTGAAGCGCGGCCGGATTGGGCTTTCGCACAGCTTGCGATAACCTGGTCACCGCCTCCTTCAAGGGGTGCGGTGTTAGGGCAAAGGGATGCCAGCCTGGTAGCGGCGCGCCGCCGCGTGCCCTTGCTGAGAGTCGGGGGCGTTTGATATTTCCTGCCGGGGGAGAGGTGGTTTCCGCCCAGAGGTGGACTTGCCCGGACACGGCATCTTCCCATAAGGCGTGCAAAACAAACATATTTGTCTTTTAGCTGGATGATTCCGGACAAAAAGGGGTAGCTTTTGCCAGCGCAGGGCCTCCACCCGGAAAGGAAGTGAGCGGTATGGGATTCGGACCCATGACTCCCTGCTTAAAAGGCAGGTGCTCTACCACTGAGCTAACCGCCCACGCTGGACGACCAGAAGGACCGGGGACGTGGAGAAAATCCCGCCGCTAAAAATGTACCATAGTTTCGACCAGAGGGCAAGGCGTTCTGGAGGTGAGAGGTGAGAAGTGGGAGGTGGGACGGTTCGACTGCTTGGTCCGTTTGGACTGTGTAGACCAGGGGACGCGGCAGCGCGCCGCTTGGGACACCGGAGACAGGCAAAAACCGGGCGGGCGAACCGCACCGCGCCGCGTCACCGCAAGCCGCCCGTGGTTCGCCCCTACAGGTTGGCGTGCAGTGGCGGCCGGTCAGGCACGTGCAACGTGCCGCTACGGTAGCGCCAAGCGCGCCGTGGCGCTACTGCTTGTTTAGACTGCTCAGACTGTTTGACCGTTCAGACTGATTTGCACCGCGCCGCGTCACCGCAAGCCGCCCGTGGTTCGCCCCTACAGGTTGGCGTGCAGTGGCGGCCGGTCAGGCACGTGCAACGTGCCGCTACGGTAGCGCCAAGCGCGCCGTGGCGCTACTGCTTGTTTAGACTGCTCAGACTGTTTGACCGTTCAGACTGATTTAGCGCGAGGATGCCTGGGCAAAGGCCAGGTCGTAGTTGGGGGCAACGCCCCATTCCCAGGGCCGCCCGTAGACCAGCCATGCCTTGCCGATGATATTCGAGTAGGGGACGGTCCAGCCGGAGCGGGAATCGGAGGAGCCGTTGCGGTTGTCGCCCAGGACGAAATACTGGTTAGCCGGAATGGTAAGCGGGCCGAAAGGGGCCCTGGCCTGGGGGATGGTCCCCGGTTCCCTTATCAGGCGGCTGTTGATGTAGACCTTTCCGTCCCTTATCTCCACAGTTTCGCCAGGCAGGCCGATGACGCGCTTGATGTATATTTGCCTGGTATCCCTGGGGAAGTAAAACAGCACTACCTCGCCTCTTTGCGGCGGGTGGAACAGGTAGCTGACCTCGCCTTCCTGTTTCGAGCCGGGCGCCAGGCGCTGGATGACGGGGCTGGCCGTCCTGAAATAGACTGCCTTGTTCACCAGCAGCCTCTGCCCGGTATGCAGATTGGGTTCCATGCTGGAGCCATCGACGATGAAGCCCATGACCGAGGTCTGGAGAACGATGAAAATGGCCAGGGCCATGAGGACGGTTTCGAGGATTTCTTTAATGGTTGATTTCATATGAGATTGTACTTTTACAATACAGGATTTATTATACCCCTTTATAACCGGTTGAACAATGTGGATTGAACGGAAGGGCATGTTATAATGAAACGGCTAAGGACAGGCAGGGCCGCCTGTGGTACCGG
>CAZFEA010000445.1:0-2629 GCA_964518085.1 uncultured Dehalococcoidia bacterium | reverse complement strand
ATGCGCAACCCGTGGGACTTCTTCAGGCGAAAATACGAAAACGCCCTGATCAACGTGTCCAACCGTTACATTTTGGGGGCGCATCTCCTTTGCGCAGCCTGGGAAAAGCCGCTTGCCCCTGATGACCTACAGCTATTCGGTCCCGGCGCTGCCGAACTGGAGCGGGAATGCGAAGAGCAGGGCCAACTCAGGCGAAAAGATGACAAATGGTTTTTGACTCCGAGCGTCCACTATCCCGCCGGCCTGACCAACATCCGCTCCGCCTCCTCCCGCAACTACGTGATCAGGGATACCGGGGCCCGGAACCGGGTCCTGGAAACCGTCGAGTCCACCGTGGCGTTTTCCCAGGTCCATCCCGGCGCCATCTACCTGCACCAGGGGGAAAGCTATCTGATCACCGAGCTGGATATACCCGGCAGGACCGCTTATGCCAGGGCTACCGAGGTGAACTATTATACCCAGGCCCGGGAACTTACCGACATCAATATCTCAAGACAATGGCAACATAAGACCTGCGGCAGAACGAAGGTCTACCTGGGACAGGCCGCGGTAAAGACTGCAGTGGTGGGCTTCCGCAAAAAGGTCCAGTTTTCCGAAGAGGTCTCAGGCAACGAAGACCTGGACCTGCCGGCGCAGACCTTTGAGACCGTGGCTTTCTGGTGGGACATCCCGGACCATATTCTCAAAAAGATCGCCGACCGGAACCTGGACCTGGCCGGAGGCCTGCATGCCACGGAGCATGCCTCGATAAGTCTCTTGCCCCTCTTTGCGCTGTGCGACCGCAACGATATCGGCGGTGTCTCCACCGCCCTTCACTGGGAGACGGGCAAGCCGCAAATCTTCATTTACGATGCCTATCCGGGGGGCATTGGCATCGCTGAAAAGGGCTATGAGCTGGCGCAGGAGCTGTGGGAGTCGACGCTGAGGCTGGTCCGTGATTGCCCCTGCGAGGGTGGCTGCCCCAGTTGCATCCAGTCCCCGAAATGCGGCAACAACAACGAACCCCTGGACAAGCAAGCCGCGGTAATCATCCTGCAGGGCCTGACGCCCCGGTAGCGGCACGGCGTGCCGTGCCGGAACCCGTAGCCGCGGGAATGGACACCGGATCACCGGAAATGCAAGGGCGGGCCAACGGCCCGCGGCTACAGGCGGGCGAGCCGCCGTCCCGACCAGTCGGAACTCTGGTTCGCCCCTACAGATCTACTTTTTCTTCTTCTTCATCAACTCGTCAGCCCGGACATCGCGGTAGAACAGTCCGCGGCGGTTGACTTTTTCCGGCTCCGGACCGCCGGGCCTTTTGCTGGAAGGCCGGTTAAGGAAGGGGACGAAAGGGGAAATATTTCTCAGCAGCCCCGGGGTCTTCGCCCGCCGCATTTGCTTCTTCATTTCGTCATTGTGGAACAGGCCGGGCGAGGGGAGGGCCGGGTCCTGGGACGACAGGGACTGCGCGGAATGCCTTTTGACCAAAGCCAGGTGCCGCCGCGCTTCGGCGGCAATAGACTCATCATCACCGACTATTGGCGATAATCCCCGCTCCTGCCCCAGCGTTGACCTCTTGAAAGGCGTCCACGGGGAAACCTCCCTGGGGGCACCTGCCGGACCGGCTTCGCCGCCGGTCCCCTTATTGGTCCCGGCTCGATACGGATCGCCAGGGGTAGCAGGGCGATCGTTGACCTGGCTGGCGGCGGCGCCCGGAGGTTGAGCCGCCCGTTTGTAAAAAGGGCTATACCTGGAGGGCAGCCGTGGCCGGTAATTCTGGGCCACTACCGGCTGATAGGCCAGGGGATTATAGAACGCCCCCCTCAACTGGGGACTGACGGAAAGGGTATTGTAGACCAGGGCCGGCCGCGTTGTGGCAGGGATAGACCTGGTTTCTTTCAACCGGGGGAGGAAAAGCAGAGCAATTCCCAGCCGCATCACACCGGTCAGCAGGAACAAGCTCAGCAAACTGGAGCCCCTGATAGGGGGCAGCCAGTTGCTGAGGAAACCCCCGGCCATGGCCCCCAGGGCCAGGGCGGCGATATTCACCGCGCTGAAATAGGCCAGGTACTGACCCCTTTTTTCCTTGGGACTTGCCTGGTAAAGATAGTTGGGGCCGCAAAGATTGAAGCCGCCCCAGGCAAATCCTGCCAGTAGCTGGGCCACACCCAGGAAGACGGGATTTCCGGATACCAGCCACAAGACCGGGGCGATGGGCATCAACAGGGCGCTGGTCTTGATCACTTTTACGTTGCCCCGGGCATCGGCGTGGCGTCCCCAGAAAGCCAGGGTGACCATGGTGGCTACGGCTGAAGCATTGATGATCACCATGTAGACCGGGTAGCTCAAGTTAAGGGTATTGATCAGATACACGGCATGAAAGGGTCCCGCCAGGTTCAGGGTAAAATTCATCAGGCAAATGAAAATTATGAATCTCACCAGGCTGCTGGACTTGCTCTCTTTGATAAAGTCGATGAAGCCAAAGGCCTGGCCTTCGGCCCGGGGCATGGGCGGCTCATTGATCTTGCAATAGCTGAGCAGGGAGCCCACCCGGAAGATGACCGCCATTCCGAATATGATGGTGAACCCTGTCATGATGGCATCGCCGAAGTAGTTCAATACGTATGCGGCAGTCAGGGAGCAAGCAAGG
>CAZFEA010000444.1:0-2664 GCA_964518085.1 uncultured Dehalococcoidia bacterium | reverse complement strand
CTCGGCCAGGTCGAGATTGGCCTTGAGGTAGTTAGACTCATGCCTGGTGGTGGGGAAGCCGAACTCGCTCTGAAAAACGCCCATCTGGTCCAGGTACAGGTTTATCATGGTCTTTTCCAGTTTCGAAAGGCCAAGCTGGGCGGTCTGCACCCCGTCCCGGTTGGTCACGTCTACGATGTAAATGCCAGGCATTTAGCTATCTCCTTGATTGAGCTTCAAAGATTCTATTATATCAAAACAGGCCTCCCCTCTCCCGTCGAGGGAGAGGGTCAGGGTGAGGGTGACCGGTTAGAGTGGATTCCGCAACTGTATACCAAAGCCACGTTAAGCTATAATATCTGGCAAAGATAAACCTTTGCCCCCGGTCCAGCCGGGATTACTATTGGAGACTATCATGAACCGCGGATATGAAATAAACGAACTGGCCAAGGAGGATTCCTGGCGACTGTTCCGCATCCTGGGCGAACTGGTCGAAGGTTTCGACCACCTGGCCAATGTCGAGCCTGCGGTAAGCATCTACGGTTCGGCCCGCATCAGGCCCGGCCATCCCATGTACACGAAAACCGAAGAGATCGCCTTCAAGCTGGGATCGCTCGGTTTCTCCATCATCACCGGCGGCGGCCCGGGGGTCATGGAAGCCGGCAACAAGGGCGCCAAACAGGCCGGGGCCATATCCGTGGGGCTGAACATCTCCTTGCCCCAGGAGCAGATGGGCAATCCCTACGCCACGATTTCCCTCACCTTCCACCACTTTTTTGTCCGCAAGGTCATGCTGGTCAAGTACACCACTGCCTTTGTGCTGATGCCCGGAGGCCTGGGCACCCTGGACGAGATGACCGAGGTGCTGACCCTGATACAGACTGAGAAGATAAAACCCTTCCCGGTGATCCTGTTCAACAGCCAGTACTGGAAGGGTCTCCGCGACTGGATGCAGAGCAAGGTACTGGGAGAGGGTTACATCAGTCCGGAAGACATGAACCTGGTGCGCATTACTGACGACGTTGAAGAAATAGTGGACATCGTCATGACCTGGTACAAGGAACACCGCACCCTGGGCAAAGAGATCTTCGTCCAGTAAATGTGACCTGTAGGGGCGAGCCATGGGGAGTGGCGGTGTCTGCGGTGGGACGGCTCGCCCGCCCGGTGAGGCCGTCATTGCGAGCGCAGCGAAGCAATCCCGTGACGGCGCCTTCAACCCCGTAGCCGCACGCTGCCGCTTGCCCGATTCGGTTATGTCAATCAGCCTTGAAAACCGGATGAGGGTGGTACAATAGGTAGTTGATTCACCCGGGAGGGCACAAGGGCATTTCTCAACAGACGCCTATGAGCTACGCCCACAACGCATGAAGGAAAACATTGTCTCACAGGCAGGGCCGCCTGTGGTACCGGCGAGTTCGACTGCTAAGAATGCTTCACAGGCAGGGACGCCTGTGCCACCCGATGTATCACAGGCAGGGCCGCCTGGGGTACCGGCCATGAAATATTTCCTGGGCCTGGATGTCGGCTCGGTAAATTCCAGGATTGCCATCATCGACGAAGCCCGCCGGATCGTCCACCTCGGCTGCGAACGGATAACCGCCAGCCCCAGGAAGTCCATCCAACGCCTCCTGGCTGCCCTGCCGGCGCACCCGGCGGACATTGCTTCTGCGGGGGTTTCCGGCTGCGGCGCGGCCACCATCCCCGAGGAATATGGCTGGACATCCTACACCAGTCCCCTGGCCATCGCCAGCGGAGTGCTCCATTTTCATCCCGATGCCAGGACGATTATCCAGATCGGCGGGCAGACCTCGCTGGTCATTAGCCTCGAGGATGGCCTCAAGAAACCCTGGAAGGTCAACTCCAACCCCCTTTGCGCCGCGGGCACCGGCCGCTTCATTGAACAGCAAGCATACCGCCTGGGCATCAGCATCGAAGATTTCGCCCGGCTGGCCCTCGAATACCAGGCATCCCCTCCCCGCATCGCCGCCAGGTGCAGCGTCTTCGCCAAGAGCGACCTGATCCATCTGCAGCAAAATGGCGTCCCCCTGGCAGCGATGCTCCGCGGGCTGTCCGATAGCATTGCCCGGATGATCATCTCGCTCCAGAGGGGCAACCTGGAAGAACCGATGTACCTGGTGGGTGGGGTGGCCGCCAACGGTTCGGTAAAGAAAGCCCTGGAGGAGGTGATCTCCACCAGCTTCCAGCACGACATTGCTATTGATGTGCCCGAATTTTACGACTATGTCGAAGCCATTGGCTCAGCGTTGCTCAGTGCCGCGTCCGGCAAGCAGGCGACGATAGGGCCGCTCATGGATGGAGGCCCCGGGGATGGCGAACCGGGCCGGCCGCAGCAACAGTACCTTACCCTACCCCCGCTCACCCCGGTTACAGCCGGCCCTGACCGGAAACCGCCGAAAATCGAAGATGCCTTCGTCGGCTACCTTGGAGTAGATGTCGGCTCCACCAGCACCAAGGCCGTGATCATGGATGAGACCGGGAAAAACGTCGTGGCCAAGAGCTACCTGATGACCGCCGGCAGGCCCCTGGACGCCATCAAAGAGGTGTTCAAGAATCTCCAGCAAATGGTTGAAGGCGGCTGCACCATAGCTGGCGTGGGGGTTACCGGCTCTGGACGCTACCTGGTTGGCAGCTTCATCGGGGCCGACCTGATCAAGAACGAGATCA
>CAZFEA010000443.1:0-2679 GCA_964518085.1 uncultured Dehalococcoidia bacterium | reverse complement strand
AATCCCCAAATTTTTTGTGTGATTATGTTAGTGGTCTGAGACAAGGCAATAGACAAATTATGAAAAAACCACCTCCCCACAGGCGAGGACGCCTGCGACACCGGTTAGCAAACCTCCGGCACAAATAGCGACTCAACCGGAAGTTTCCTGTCGATCAGTCCATCTTCGACCAAGTAGTCCATCAAGACATCGATGGCTTTGCGGTTTTCCGGGCGAAGGGAATAATCATAGGGGTCCCAGCCCAGGAATTCCCTCTCCATGTTCGCCTGTTTCTTCTGCTCATCGTCCAGGTAATTGGCCTCCAGTTCCCGGGCGCGCCGGAAAGCTTTCAGGAGTTCACCGGCCGCTTCCGGATGCCTGTCCGCAACATCCTTCTTCATCATCATGAAGTGTATTATCGGGTATATGCCCGTCCGCCGGTAGTAGTCGCTGATTGCGGCGGTGTCCTTTTGAATCAACCTCAGGTCGCGCTGCGCCGTGACCCTGGTAAAGAGGGGACCTCCGGGGTACATGGAAAAAAAGCCATTGTCCCCGGGGACAATGGCGCCGCTGATCTTGCCCCGGCGCACCATTTCCCAAAGAGCTTCCGCCCCTGTGTTCAATATCCTCGTATTGAGGTTCCGCGCCAGAAAGTCGCCTTTCTCTTCTTCGGCGCAAATCCATTCTATGCTCTGCCGCAAGGCGCCGGATTCGTGAAGCAGGCCCCTGGTCCAGACGATAGAAGTAGCGTTGATCTTGGTTACACCGACCGCCTTCCCCCTGAGACCGGCGAACGCCGTTATCCCTGAGTCAGCCCGGCAGAAAACATTGCCGTGCCGGAACCCCCGTACCGTATAGATGGGAAGACCGATGTGGGGGGACCGTCCTTTGGCCCTGGCGGCAATATATGTTCCTATGCCCTCCTCCCCGGCGTCGTATTGTCCTTCTCTTACCTTCTCCAGCCTTTCGCCAGGGTTGTTGAATTGGTGCGAGCACCTTAGCTCGATGCCTTCAGGCCGCACGGCGCCGTCAATCAGCGCCATAAACCGGGCCTCTTTGGGCAGCGCCAGGGTAAGTGACAGCCGACTGGTCATTTCCAGACTCCCCACCAAACGTTCTGCACAGTCTACAACGGTGTCTGTACCGTGTCAAACGCAGCCCGTGGCAAGTCGGGGCGAGCCGCAGCCGCGGGCCGATGGCCCGCCCTTGCATTTCCGGTGATGCGACACATCCTTTCGGCCTGCGCTCGTCCACGCAAAACATAAGCAAGATCAGCCGTCCTCCAAGCAAGGCGGGCGAGCCGCACCCGGCCGTCACCCGTCACCCCACTGGCATCGCCCCTACGGCTAATGCAAGGCAAGCCACAACACCACAGGCTCGCGGCTACCGCTTCGGCACGGCACGCCGTGCCGCTAGGGCGGGTTTGCAGGTCCAACGTCTAGCTGCCGGCGGGCGAGCCGCCGGCCACTGAGCGGGCGGACACGCAGGTCCGCCCCTACGGACTGTTCAGACTGTTCAGACCGTTCGACTGTTCAGACTCATTTCATGACCGGCGCCAGGACCTCTTTGGCTGCGGCCATCACCTTCGAACGTCCCTTCAGGCTGGCTTCCTCGATATCCAGATACGGCTTCTCGCCCGCCGGGGGCAAAAGGACGGGAGAAAGGTTCGCAGGAAGCGGCACATCCTGCCTCCAGCTCGGGCTGTTCAGAGTCCGGGAATAGATGGTCTGGGCCTCTTTGGTCAGCAGCCAGTTCAAGAAAACGATGGCTGCGTTGGGATGCGCCGGCTTGCCGGGCATGCCGATAACGGAGGCGCCGGAGGTGACCAGTCCGCCTTCGGTGACCTTTACCGGGGTTATCGGGGCGCCCATCGGCACGAAGTCGTTTATCGTTTCCGGCCTGGCCCACAGGGCTACGGGATATTTGCCCCGGGCCACCCATTCCACCTGCTGGCGGTAGTCTCTGGTAACCAGAACATCCTGCTTTACCAGTCCGCGCAGATAGTCCATTGCTGCATCGTGGCCCCAGGCGGCGACCAGGCTGGACAGACCGGCATTGGCCGACCCGGGTATCGTCGGGTCATACATGACTATTTTTCCCTTCCATTGCGGTTTCAGAAGGTCGCGGTACGAGGTGATTTCCCCCTCCTTGACCTGCTCGGTCGACCTTATCATCGCCGGCTGGTAGGCCCGGATGAAACCCAGCACCTGGGTGTCCTTATCGGCAAAGGGGACCATGTTGTCGTACCAGAGGCTGGCGTTCTTGACCTCGGGCAGGATAAGCATCGGCCCCATGGGAAGAAGGTTGCCCTCCGGTTTGACCATGGTTATCAGCGTGGTGGCCCCGGCGATGAGGGCATCAACCCGGTTGATCCCCGACCGGTACTCGGTGTTCACCCTTGTTCCACCTTCGGCGCCGATGACGACCACTATGTCCAGCTTAAGACCGAACTTTTCCTGGAAGGCCGGCACCAGGGCATCCCTGGTTGCCGGCACCACATTGCCATATAGCAGGACCTCACCCTCTTTCTTCGCCGCCGCCACCGTTTGTTCCCATTTGCTTTGCCATCCGGCGTCGGCGCCGCCGGCAGCCGGGGCGCTACTGTCCGTTCCCGGCACTATGCTCCGGGCGCAGGCGCCAAGCACTACCGTCGCCGCGATGGCGACGCTGCTCATCGTGCTCTCGACGGGCCTCATGGTG
>CAZFEA010000442.1:2418-2692 GCA_964518085.1 uncultured Dehalococcoidia bacterium | reverse complement strand
TTGTAGATGAAGCCGGACAGGAATTACTAAACGGCAAGGTGGGCGAGATAATGGGAAGGGGCGCCGGTTGCGCTTCAGGCTACTATCTGGACCCGGAAGCCACCCGGCACGCCTGGGCAGACGGTTGGATCCGGCTGGGGGACCTGGGAGAGTTCGACCACGAGGGGAACTTGATGGTAGTGGGCCGCAAGAAGGACACCATTATCCGGGGTGGCCAGAACATCTACCCGGGCGAGATCGAGAACATCCTGGCCGGTCACCCTTCGGTTTCCAG
>CAZFEA010000442.1:0-2408 GCA_964518085.1 uncultured Dehalococcoidia bacterium | reverse complement strand
CCCTGGTCGGCTATCCTGACCCGGTTATGGGCGAGCGGGCCTGCGCCTTTGTGGTTCCCAAACTGGGGCAGTCGTTCACCTTTGCCGAAATGATTGCTTTACTCAAGGCCCATAACATTGCCTCTTACAAGCTGCCGGAGAGATTGGAACTTCTGGATCATATGCCCCTCGCCGGGGAACAAAAAACTGACAAGAAGCTGCTCCGGCAGAAACTGGCCGTAGTCACCAAATGAGACCTTCCAGCGTTTTGCGGGAGACCGACGTCCTGGTTATCGGGGGCGGCATCGCCGGACTGTTTGCCGCCGTGAAAGCCAGGGAACGGGCCTCCTCTCTGGATGTCCTGCTGGTTGATAAGTGCTACCCCGGCGCCAGCGGCGCCTCGGTCTTCGCCGCCGGCGTCCTTCCCAACTGGCAGCCGGGAGACGAACTGGATGCCTATGTCCGGGAAATAATCGTTGACAATGCCGAATACCTGATCGACCAGGACTATGCCGCCATAGCCGTCAAAGAGTCCTACGACCGTTTTCTCGACCTGGTCGAATTCGGGGTGGCCTTCCAGAGAGATGACAAAGGACAGGTCAAGAGGGTGCCGGCCCTGTCCACCAGGTACGGGAAGTGCTCTCCCTACGAAGGCGGCGTCCAGCTCACCTGGAAGGTGCGATCCGAAGGTGAAAAAAGGGGAGTGCGGTTCCTGGATCGGGTATTTATCACCGACCTCTTGATGGAAGGCGGAATATGCCGGGGCGCGGTTGGCTTTCACACCTCGACGGGGGAATGCAATGTGTTCCATGCCAGGGCGACGGTCATCGCCGCCGGCAGCGTTTTCTTCAGCCGCACCCAGATGGGAACCTCCGGGGCCACGGGGGATGGCGCCGCAGCCGCTTTCCGGGCCGGGGCGCAAATGCGTAATGCCGAGCAGGTATGGGCTACGGTGGGACCGGCCCGCATGGCCTCGCCAGGCCTTCACGTGATCTTCGGCAGCGGCGCCATCATGGTGAACGCCAGGGGCGAACGTTTCATGGAGAAATACAATCCAGCGTTGCTGGAAGAGGCCAGGAGGTTCGAGTTGGCCCGGGCTATTCTGCATGAGTGGCGGGAAGGAAGGGGTCCCTGCTGGCTCGATTGCCGCCGGTTGCCGCCGGAGAAACTGAATACCATCAGGACCTCTTTGCCCTTATTTACCGCCGGCCTGAAGAACCTGGGACTGGACCTGTCCTCGGATCTGATCGAGTTTGTGCCCTACGGCCTGTCCCTTCTCCACACCGGCGGCATAAGGGTAAACGACGTCGACGGCCATGTCGGTATTCCCGGCCTGTGGGTCGTCGGGGGCGCCGGTGACTTCTGCGGCGGCGCCGAGTCCACGGCCGCCACCACCCTGACCGGGTCAGCCGTCCAGGGGGCCCGGGCTGGGACCAGCGCCGCCGGCTATGCCTTAAACACGAAAGTGGCCAGTTTCCCTTCTGCCGGTGCGCTGAAAGCGGCTGCTTACCGGCCATTGGATAACGACGGGACCTCTGGCCTGGAGCCGGACCGGGCCTACCGCAATATCTGCGAAGTCATGCTTAAGTATGTCAATCTCCTGAAAGACGAAGCCATGTTGAAAGAAGCCATCGCCGGCATTGAAAGGCTCAAAGCGGAATTCGGCAGCGGCGCCGCCTCCGACATAAGGGGGCTGAAAAAAGTCCATGAAGTCAAGAACATGCTGCTGATGAGCGAGGTCATCGCCCGGTCGGCTCTGCTCCGCACCGAAAGCCGCGGCGCCCACTACCGGCTTGATTATCCTCGACGTGACGATAGAGGATGGCTCAAGTGGACCACCGGACAAATAGTCGGCGGCGAGATACAGGTTGGTGCTGAAGAAATCCCGATCAAGCGGTGGAAGTACCAGCCGCCGGCGGAGACATGATATGCCCATCAAGATAGACAGGTTTGCCTGTACCGGCTGCCATGTATGCGCCTGGATCTGTCCCGGCGATGTTATCAGAATCGAAGAGGAGACAAAGAAGGCGGCAGCCCTTTACAACAAGGACTGCCCCGGTTGCGGATTATGCGTTGATCGCTGCCCGTTTGACTGCATCGAGGTGGTCAAGAAATCCGCCAGGACCGGCAGGGAGACCTTTCCCATGAAGAACTACCTGGCCGGGCTTGGCATCCCGTAGCGGCGCGCATTCGCGTCCATTGGAGTTCGTTCGCGGTCTCTGGTAATATCTGTGCATAATCGAAAGGAGGAATGACTTTGAGAAATGAATCATCCGTGCTCGCGAGCGAGCACCGTTATCCAATGAAAGCGATGCCTTACAGGCAGGGACGCCTGTGGTACCGGTATTTTCGAGGCAAGACGATGTCTCACAGGCAGGGACGCCTGTGATACCGGTTGAGCAAGAGATAAAAGACGGGGTAACCGGGTG
>CAZFEA010000441.1:0-2692 GCA_964518085.1 uncultured Dehalococcoidia bacterium | reverse complement strand
TCACAACGCATGAATGAAAACGTTGTCTCACAGGCGGGGACGCCTGTGGTACCGGTATTTTCGGACCCATGGTGTGAGGCAAGATGCTTGGTCTCATAGTGGCCCTGGCAATCCTTGTACTGATCATCGTGGCGGTTATTTACCTTTGGGCCCTGTATAACGGCCTGGTCAAGGTACAGATGCGCGTCAGGGAGGCATGGTCGGGAATCGATGTCCAGTTGAAGCGTCGCTCCAGCCTGGTACCCAACCTGGTGGAGACGGTTAAGGGCTATGCCGCTCATGAAAAACAGGTGTTCGAAAATGTCACCAGGGCGCGGGCAGCCTTGATGGGCGCGACCGATGCCAAAGCGGCCGCGGAAGCCAACAACGTGCTGACTTCAGCCCTGAAGACCCTCTTTGCCGTGGCCGAAGCCTACCCCCAACTGAGGGCTTCAGAAAACTTTACCAGGTTGCAGGGTGAACTATCGGACCTGGAAGCCAAGATAGCTTACGCCCGGCAGTTCTACAATAGCAACGTCCAGGACTACAATACCCGGATCCGGGTGTTCCCCAATTTCCTTTTGGCCAACCGTTTCGGTTTTACCGACGCTTCGTTTTTCGCGGCCACGGAAGAAGAAAGGGCAGACGTCAAAGTAAGCTTTGCCCGGTAACCTCCATGACCATTCACACGGAGATAGAGGTCAACCGGCGGAAGACTTTATTACTCATGGTCTTATTTGTTTTGCTGGTGTTTGGCGTGGTCGAGGTCTTTGCCCTGGGCATGGACATGGGCATCGCGGGGGGAATAATTGGGCCAATACTGGCCGGGCTGTTGGCTCTGCTCCTCTACTCCCGGGCGGACTCGGTTGTTTTGGGAGTTTCCGAGGCCCGGCGCACCTCGAAAGAAGACAATCCTGAGCTATTCAACCTGGTGGAGAACCTGTGCATCGGCTCCGGCCTACCCATGCCGAAGATATATGTTATCAACGATACCGCTCCCAACGCCTTCGCCACCGGGCGTAATCCCGAAAATGCTTCCGTCGCCGTAACTACGGGCCTGGTGAGCAAGCTTAACACACTTGAAATGGAAGGCGTCCTGGCCCATGAGCTATCACATATCAAAAACTACGACATCAGGTTGATGACGGTGGCCGCGGTGGCGGTGGGTGTGGTGGCGTTGCTGGCCGACCTGTTCCTTCGATATACCTGGTTCGGCGCGGGTTCGCGAAGCCGCTACCGGGGCAAGGGTGAAGGGGCCGCGGGCGCCGTCATTCTTCTCCTGGCGCTGATGGCCGCGATACTGGCGCCTATTGCCGCCCAGCTTATCAAACTGGCGGTCTCCCGGGAGAGGGAGTTTCTTGCCGATGCCTCCGGGGCATTGCTCACGCGCTATCCCGAAGGCCTAGCCAGTGCTCTGGAAAAGATATCGCGTGACCCAGAGCCGCTCGAAGTAGCCAACAAAGCTACCGCACATCTTTATATTTCCAACCCCCTCAAGGGGCAGTCGAGCTGGCTCAACGACCTGTTTTCGACGCATCCGCCGGTGGACCAGCGGATCGCCCGCCTGAGGGCAATGTAAGGAGCCAAGAATTATGAAATGGGGTGTTGTCACCTTTCCCGGCACCTGGAGCGATGTCGACTGTTACTACGCTTTGAAGGATGTGATGAAGCAGGACGTGCGCTATGTATGGCACAAAGATACGGACCTGGCGGACCTGGACTGCGTCATCCTTCCCGGTGGTTTTTCTTACGGGGATTATCTGCGGGCGGGCGCAGTGGCCCGTTTCTCGCCGGTGATGGCTGCGGTAGAGAAATTTGCCATGCAGGGCAAATTTGTCTTCGGAATCTGTAACGGTTTTCAGATATTGTGCGAGGCGGGCCTTCTGCCCGGCGTGCTCATGACCAACAGTCACCTGGAGTACCGCTGCCAGTGGGTCAACCTCCGCACCGAAAATGCCGGCCTGGCTTTTACCAACCGCTGTGGCCGGGGCCAGGTGGTGCGCATGCCCATTTCGCACCACGATGGAAATTATTATGCCGACGACCAGACTATCAATGACCTGGAAGCAAGCGGGCGGGTTGTCTTCCGCTACTGTGATGCTGGGGGGGAGCCAATCGGTGATTCCAACCCGAACGGGTCTTTACATAACATAGCCGGAATTGTGAACAGGGTGGGCAATGTGATGGGTATGATGCCCCATCCTGAAAGGGCCTGTGAGGGGCTGCTGGGCGGGACCGACGGCAATCTGGTGTGGGCGTCGATCATTGCCCGTGCCCGGGGGTGATTCGCCCGTAGCGGCACCGCGCACATACAAGTCTGAACAGTCTTGGCAGTCTGAACCGGTCGAACAGTCCGTAGTGGCACGCTGCGGCGTGCCTTCATATTCGTAGCTGCACGTTGCACGCCAGGCTGCGTGAAAACTCGAACAGCTCATCTACGAAATCAAGACAGCGGTTCAGGCAATTTGAAGCTGAATCATCTAATATTCACACAGTCTGAGGTGCCGATTTCTGTCGCGGCACGTTACCACGCGCCTTGCCCGGTACGGAGGCTTTCTTTCTGCGGTGGCGCGACGCGGGCGTCAGAGGAGCGAACCTCTGAGCCAAGATCGCCGGGCGAAGATAGTGGACCGTACCGGCTTTTACCGGAACCCGGGTTTCGAGGTACGACCGGTCGAATATACCAATCTTTCGGATATGGTCTGATTGGTAG
>CAZFEA010000440.1:0-2700 GCA_964518085.1 uncultured Dehalococcoidia bacterium | reverse complement strand
TGCCTGTTGACTTTCCCCGCAAGCGATTAGCAGTTAGCCATTAGCGATTAGTAATCGTCCGCGATTAACTTGAACAACCACACACCACGGGTTGCACAAGTGGAACCACAAGATTTCACGAGATTACACGGATTTGAGTAAGAAATGGCGGTGTAAAGTCTCGACCGAGTCTGGAAACCGGCCAAGAATCTTGTGAAAATCTTGTGTAATCTCGTGGTTCATTGTTCAGGTTATTGGTGGACAGTCCCTTAGCCGACGCCTAACAGCTAAGCGCTAACGGCTAATCGCTAATTGCTAATCGCTAACCGCTACAACACCGGCCACTTCGCCTTCAGCTTCAGCCCGGCTCTTTCCATCACCCTTTCGCCGGCTTCCTGCACTTGCCTGGCCAGTCTGGCTTCATCTATAGTCGTCAAACGCCGGTTTTCCATCAAGACCCTGCCGTCCACCAGCACCGTTTCCACATCGGCGCCGTCTCCGGAGTAAACAAGATTGGGGACCAGGTTGAAGTCGAAAAGCGGCAACAGGTTCAGCTTGCCGGCATTGACCACAATGACGTCGGCCTTTTTGCCCGCCTCTATGGAGCCGGTCTGGTGCTCCATGCCCAGCGCCCTGGCGCCATCGACAGTGGCCATTTCCAGGGCCTTTTCCGGGGTGATGACATTGCGCGCCAGCCTGGCCTCATTATGACAGGTGGCTGCCTGGTACAGGGCCCGGAACATGTCCAGGCTATTGTTTTCCGCCGAGGCATCGACGCCCAGGCACACGGTAGCACGCTTCTTCAGAAGCTCAGGGAATTTCCCCCGCGAGCAACTGCCATACGCGCCGTGAAGGCTGGCGCCGGGGCAGTGGCAGGTCTTAACATCATTCCGGGCAATCAGCTCTACACCCTTATCTGTAATCCACCCGGCGTGGACCACGAGCACCTCCGGTCCCAGAAAACCGACGCTGTCGAGATACTCGATATCGGCCATTCCCTTGCGTCTTTTCAGATATTCGGTAGCCTGCTCGGTGGGGGCGACATGAATTTCAATCCCTGTCCCAAGCTCGGCGGCTTTCTTCTTCACACCCCTCAAAAGCTCTACCGATCCGGCGCGGGGGTCGCCCACGCCGAACCATACCCTGATCCGCCCGTCCGCCGTGCCGTGAAACTTCTTGAAAAGCTCGGTGTTCCTGCTGATATTCTCTTCGGCGGTGGCGATGGTGGCTCCCGGCATGGGACGCGAGCTGTCCACGATAGTATCGACGCCGCGCCAGGCGATTATTCCCCTGAGCCCGCTTTCCTCGATAGCCCTGGCGCCGATGTCTTCGCGAAAGCCGCCCGGGTCGGCGAAGCAGGTGGTGCCGGAACGGACCATCTCGGCGCAGGCATGCAAGGCGCTGATGAAGGCATCCTCTTCAGAGAGGGCCGCCTCGAAGGGAAGGACCCGGTCGTAGAGCCAGCCAAAGAGGTCATCAACGTCGTCGGCCACACCCCGCGCCAGGTTCTGGACGAAATGCATATGGCCATTGATCAGGCCGGGCATGACAATATGGCCTGTGGCGTTGATAGTCTTGTCAGCCTGAAAGCTGGCCCTGACCGCCTGGCTCTTGCCTACGGCGGTGATCTTATCGCCGTCGACGGCCACGGCGCCATTCTTTATGATTCGCCGTTGCTGGTCCAGGGTAACTAAGGTTCCGTTGTCGATAAGTATCCGCATGTCTGGGACTCCCATCCGCTAGATTTTCATTGAAACCGTTAGATGGGGTAGTCTAGCGCGTTGGCGGCGGTTACGTCAAGGCAGCGCGGGTTACTATGTTACAATTACGGAGATACTTGATGTTCCAGACGACCAGTGCTAGACTCCTGGTGCCAATCATTGAAAACTTGAATGCCTTGCGTAAAGACGTCCAATATGGTGAGCCGGGACCTGAGCTTGCCGAAATAGATCTCGAGAATCTGGCAAGCGAACTGGAGAAATTCATCGACGAGGCAGCCAATGTCATCCGTTAAAGTTCTTCAAACGGCTGTATGTCGCGAGTTAGCATCCATTCGCGTGGAACTGGACAAAGTCGGTGTTCTGGAACAGTCCACCGTGATTCTTGTAGGCTCCCTGGCACGCGCTGCTAGAACCTGGCGGAGCGATACCGATTTCGTGGTAGTCACCCCGGTTCCGGTCAAGCGATGGAGTATACCAATCGATGTTCACATCCATCTTACGACCCGTGAAGCTTTCTTACAGAAACTGGATGAAGGCAATGACTTCGAGGCATGGACAATCCGGTTCGGAAAGGTCTGCCTCGACCCATCAGGTTGGTGGCTGTCTTTCATTGGGAAGGGTAGAGACCAAAAATGGCCCGACTGGAGAGTAAAGGTGAAGCACGCCCGGAAACGTCAATCCATGGCCAGGGCTATGCTTGATATCGGCGACCATGACGCCGCTGAGGAGGAGTATCTCATGGCCGAGGCCCATATTGCCCGTGCCCTGCTGCTTCGGTCGGGGGTATTTCCATGTCTCGACCCGAGATGCCGGGACAACTGGCCCAGGTCGGCGAGGAGCACCACGCAAAGGTACTCGATAGCTTAATTCAAGGCACAAAGAACATGACTGAACTGGAGAATTTGGCCCACGACATTGATGGGCTATTGGACTCGCTGGAAAATAGAAGGTGACAGCAACGGGTGATACCTTGCTGTCCATTCCTCCCCGTGATATCAGC
>CAZFEA010000439.1:0-2708 GCA_964518085.1 uncultured Dehalococcoidia bacterium | reverse complement strand
TAGTAAAAGCCGTCCTCAATGGTAGGGCCGATGGCGAATTTAGCCTCGGGAAAGAGGGACTGGACGGCCTCGGCCATGACATGGGCCGCCGAGTGGCGCATTTTTTCCAGGCGTTCCTGTTTGGCCTGATCGTTAGTAGAAGACATGATTTTTCTCCCCTGGGGATGCCACAAAAGATAACCCTTGCCGCCCGCCCTGTAGGGGTTTGATCTATCAAACCCGGTATGTAAGTTTGATTCCTCAAACCCATGGGGAGGGTTTGATGGATCAAGCCCTTACATGGGCGCGCAGGCAAGGGTCGCTTCTCCGGTACGGTAGCTGACTCATTATACAGTCGGCGGCGGGAAACAGGCAAGATAGCAGATAGGAGATAGGAGATAGGAGTTAGCGACGCTGCCTACTGTCTTCTCTTCTCTCAGTCCAGCGTTTTCCTCAGCCGTGTGATGGCGAAGACCAGGGTCAAAGACCCCACCACACCGAGGACGGCCACGTCCCGCCACAGGTACTCCAGGCCGACGCCCTTTAGCAGTATGCCGCGGATCATGTGCAGGAAATAGGTGAGAGGGATGAGATAAGAAATGGCCTGGGCCAGCCGGGGCATCGCCTCCACCGGGAAGAAAAAGCCACTGAGGAGCACCGCCGGTATTTGCGGCGCCCAGGCCAGTTGATAGGCCTGGAACTGGTTCCGGGACACGCTGGATACCAGTATGCCGATGCCCAGGGAGTACATCAAAAAGACGGAAGTGAGGGCCAGCAGGAGGAATATGTTGCCGTGGACCGGCACCTTGAATACCAGCACTGCCGCAGCAAGGATCATGATCACGTCGGCATAGGCCACCAGAATGTAGGGCACCAGTTTTCCTACGATGAGTTCCCAGGGCTTGAGCGGGCTGGTGATGAGCTGTTCCATGGTGCCCATTTCGCGCTCGCGGACAATGGCGAACGCGGTCAAGAGGGTGGTCATC
The DNA here is from genome assembly GCA_964518085.1 of uncultured Dehalococcoidia bacterium. Classification (GTDB taxonomy): domain Bacteria; phylum Chloroflexota; class Dehalococcoidia; order JACQUA01; family JACQUA01; genus JACQUA01. Next base: position 1,743 of record CAZFEA010000439.1, on the reverse strand, counting down.
ATCTGGAGCACCACGCCGATGAGCCCGGGAATGTTGAATGCTACCGCTTCCATGCTGGGGTTATACCATACCCTCGGTTCGAGCTTTACCGGCGGTTCGAAGGGCCGGTTCAGCCGTGAAGTCATTATCTCGCTATTCTTGGCCTGGGCAATCATGCTGGCATAAAACAGCGCCTGTTGGCCCGAGGTGGGCTCGGAGCCGTCAACGAAGAATTGCACCTGCGCCGGCTCGCGGCGTTCGAGCTTGCGGGCATAGTCGGCGGGGATTACCAGCGCCGCCCGGGCCTCTCCGGAGTCGACGCGCCGGTTGATTTCTTCATAGTTCGAGGCATAGAAGGCCACATCGAAAAACTCCGTCTGCCGGAAGGAATCGAGAAAAGACCGGCTCTGGGGTGTGTTGCTGGCGTCCCAGACAACAGTTGGAATATGCTTGACGTCGGTGCTCAGGGCGTAACCGAAAATAAGGAGCTGGACCAGCGGCATGAAAATGACGATGGCGAAGGTTCGCCGGTCGCGCTTGAGCTCGATGAACTCCTTGATTATTATGCTGGCAATTCTCCGGCGCATTTAGCTCCCCTTAATCCTCTCCCGCAAGGGGAGAGGAGACCAAATGTACAAACACCTCTTCCATGGTAGCTTCGCCATGGATCCCCTGGCGAAGCTCCAGGGGGACCCCTTGCTTCAGCTCGGCGGGTGTGCCCAGTGCGGCCAGTTTACCGTGATACAGGAGCGCCAGGTTATGGCAGTATTCCGCCTCGTCCATATAGTGGGTGCTGACGCAGATAGTGACTCCCATCGCGGACATCTTATTGAGGAACGACCAGCATTCCCGGCGAGATACGGGGTCCATCCCCGAGGTCGGCTCGTCGAGAAAAACGATCCGGGGGCCATGGATGAAGGCGCGCATCAGCGCCAGCCTCTGTTTCCAGCCGCCGGCGAGATGGCCGGCCAGCCGGCGCTTCTCGGTCGAAAGCCCGGACATCTTCAGCACCCATTCTTTACGGGCGTGTCTCTGGTCAGGGTCAACGCCATATAGCCCGGCGTAGAAGTCGATATTTTCTTCTACGGTCAGGTCTTTGTACAGCGAAAAATGCTGCGACATGTAGCCGGTCTTTGGTTTGAGCATCTCGGCGCCGGCGGCGAGGTCATAGCCAAGGACGTGCCCACTGCCCGAGCTCGGCAAAAGAATGCCGCACAGCATGCGGATGGTGGTTGATTTCCCTGCGCCGTTCGGCCCCAGGAATCCGAAGATTTCCCCCCGCCGGATCTTGAGGCTTATCCCGTCAACGGCCACGAAGCTGGCAAATTTGCGGGTCAACCCAACGACCTCTACCGCTGGAGGGTCTCCCGCCGTGGCCGGGCCGGGCATGGAAACCGGAGGGGCGCTGAATGCATAGGTTTTCGAATGCCCGTTTCCTGGAGAGATGAGCTGGATAAAGGCGTCTTCCACGGTAAATGCGGTCTTTTTCCATGTCTTGATGGTAAGGCCGTTCCTGGCCATAGCTGCTTCGACATCGGGCAGGCGTGAATCCACCCGGTCCACCGTCAGGCGGACCGAATTGCCGAATACCTGGCTATGGACCACCCCCGGCACCCCGGCGGCGATTTCCAGCCCTTTCCACGGGCTTGAGGTCGATAACTCCAGGCTTTCCCCCGGAATCCGCTTTTTGAGCTGGTCCGGAGACCCAAGCCCGATCACGGCCCCTTCATACAGCAGGGCCAGGCGGTCGCATTTTTCCGCCTC
>CAZFEA010000438.1:0-2724 GCA_964518085.1 uncultured Dehalococcoidia bacterium | reverse complement strand
CTAGTGGCGAACCGCCCCTACAAAGTCAACTCCATGTCGTCCACGGCGGCGGCAGTGTTTGCGAATATGGCCCTGGCTGCCTTTTCTGCTTCCTTCCTGGCGCCGATCGAAGTGTATCTTGCGGCGTCGAAGTGGAAGAGCACCAATTGTTTGACTTCAGCCTTCCGAGCCACCTCGGCCGCTTCCTCCGGACTGGTATGCGGCCAGGCCGAGCTACCCTCGCCTGACCTGAAACTGCACTCGTGAATCAGAATGTCTGCCTTCTTTGCCAGCGAGATCGCGTTGTCGCAAAACCCGGTATCGGTACAGAACGCCACCGCTTTTCCTTCCAGTTCTACCCGATAACCGTAACACGGGTCGGCATGCAACAGGGACCTGCAAATGACCGGGAACGGCACTGAATGCCTGCCTTCATTCAGCTCGTGGATTTCTATCTTTGCCAGTTGTTTCTCCAGGGGAAGGGTAAACGGCTTTCGGATGAGGCTCTCCAGGATTGTTTTTGAACCCGGCTGTCCGAAGATGTGCATTTCCTGACCGGATTTCAGCTTGTCAAGGGTGTGTACGCCGATAACGTGTTCCAGATGAAAGTGGCTGAGAAATAAATAGATCGGTTTGTGGTCTGAAATGTACCGGTCAAGTTTATGCATTCCATCCCCGGCATCAAAGACAATGTACCCGCGGTTGGTGTCAACAAGAACACATGCCGTGTTTCCGGTTTGCGACGCATACCAGCCATTTGTGCCAAGAAAAGTAATTTTCACGATGCCGAGATTATACCACCCCGCACCCTTGCCTTTTCCCTTTCGCCTTTTGCCTTTTGCCTTTATTTCCCTTTGCAAGCGTTTGACTTGCGCGGGCCTCTATGATATATTTCGCAGCATAGGCTGTCTGGAAACCAACAGACGGCAGTTTCCTGTTCGCGGCATCCTGTCATGGAAGGAGACCGGCGGACCGACGGAGAGTAAGAGCTCATATTTAAAGAACTGAACATCAACCAAAGAATCCGGGCGAGGGAAGTGCGATTAATAGGCGAATCAGGGGAGCAACAGGGAATAATTCCCACACCGCAGGCTCTCCAAATGGCCCGGGAGCGCAATCTTGACCTGGTAGAGGTCGCGCCCACTGCAGCCCCGCCAGTTTGCCGCCTGATGGACTACGGCAAATTCAAATACCAGCAGATCAAGAAAGAGCGGCAGTCCAGGAAAACTCAAAGAGCTGTCGAAGTAAGGGAACTCCGGCTGAGGCCCAAGATCAGCCAGCATGATATGGAAGCCAAGGTAAGGCTTATTCTCCGGCTGCTGTCTGAGGGCGATAAGGTAAAGGTAGTGGTGATCTTCCGAGGCAGGGAGTTTACCCATCAAGAGTTGGGCTGGAAACTTCTCCAGTCCATCTCCGAAAGCGTGAAAGATAAGGCTGTCCTGGAACGGCCCCCTTCAATGGAGGGAGGCCGCATGAACGTGATAATCGCGCCGCTGCCGGTAAAGCCCGGCAAAGAGGCCAAACCAGCGCCCAAAGCGGCCAAACCTGAGGCGCAGGCCAAAGAAGTCACACCACCGGCGACCGGGGAACCCAAACCAGCACTTAAGGAAACCATAAATGCCTAAGATGAAGACACACAAAGGAGCCGCCAGCCGCATTCACGTAACCGGGTCCGGCAAGTTGATGCGGACCAAGGGCGGCAAGAGTCATCTCCGGCGCAATAAGTCCCGTCCGGCCAGAGGTCTGTACGACGATACCCTTCCAGTACACAAAGGCGACATCAAACGCCTGAAGCGGGTCCTGCCCTACGGCGTCCCGAAATAGAGGAGGACTACCTTGCCCAGAGTAAAACGGGGGGTTGCTGCCCACCGCCGTCATAAGAAAGTACTTGCCCTTACCAAAGGGCACCGCGCTACCAAACATACCCTGTACCGGCGCGCCCACGAGTCCATGATGAAATCCCTGGCCTACGCCTATGCCCATCGCCGGGAGCGAAAAGGGGACATGCGGAAGCTGTGGATATCCCGCATCAACGCCGGCGTCCGCCTGGCCGGGATGACCTACGGACGGTTTATCCAGGGACTCACCCTCGCCGGGGTTGCGGTCAACCGAAAAATGCTGGCCGATCTTGCCGTCAAAGACGGGGCCGCCTTCGGTCAGTTTGTGGAATTAGCCAGGACCAACCTGCCCCCGGTCCAGCAGAAATCCTCTCAGGTCGAATAGGGCCTGCAAAGAAGCCCTTCTTTTCACATCGGCGCGCCGGAAGGCGAAATTGGCTTCGCTGACGCGGCTATCTCCATCCGCATCCAGTGCAATATACACCAGCCCTACCGGCTTGCCCTCCATTTCGTGAGGTCCTGCTACTCCCGTGGTCGAAAGGCCGATGTCCGCCATCATCCGCTCTCTCACCGCGGCCGCCATGGCCACGGCAACTTCCTTGCTGACCGCGCCATGCCTTTCGATCAGCCCCGCCGCGACCCCCGAGGCAACTTTCACTTCGTTGGCATAGGCTACAATTCCGCCCTTGAAATAAGCCGAACTGCCCGGAACATCGGTAATGAGGCTGGACAGGAGTCCGCCGGTGCACGACTCCATGACGGCCAGACCCAGCTTCTTCTCTCTTAGCAGGGTGCCCACCACCCCTTCCAGGGTCTCCTCGTCCTCGCCCCAGATGCGGCGGCCGAAAACAGCCCGCACCTCTTTTTCCCTGAGGCTTATCAGTCCCGAGGCCTGGTCATGACTTAC
>CAZFEA010000437.1:0-2772 GCA_964518085.1 uncultured Dehalococcoidia bacterium | reverse complement strand
GGTATTTAAAAACCCAATTTTCCAGAACATAAAGCCACAGCAGGTGAAGGAACAAGTAACAAGTACCAAGTAACAAAACCCGTAACCGAATTTGGGACTTGTCACTTGTTAGTTGATACTTCGATGACTTCTAAACGCTAGGAGAAAACGAACCAGTGGAAAAAGTCCTCGAAAGAGAACGCGGACCGGAGCCCCTGGAGACGGTCTACGACCAGCTCCGCGGTATCGATAATGTTCACATAAAGCACCGCCGCGAAGGCAAGGTCGTCCTCAAGGGCAAGGATTTTCCGTGGAACCAGAGCCGCCAGGGATTCTCAAAATGGTTTAGTTATGAGGGAAACTGGGACCAACTGGGCGTCTCAGGCTGGCGGATCTTCATAAATCTGATAAAGAGTCATGGCGGTAAACACCGCCACCAGGGTGGCCTGGCTATTTACGTGCTGAGCGGCAGGGGATATACTGTAGTAGACGGGACCAAATACGAATGGGAAGAAGGCGACCTTCTGCTGTTGCCGGTGAAGCCTGAAGGTTGCGAGCACCAGCATTTCAATGAAGACCCGGAAAAGCCCGCCCAGTGGATGGCATTTATTTTTATCCCGTTCCGCGATCCCGTCGGCGTCGAGTTTCTCCAGAAAGAGGACCATCCCGACTGGACCGGGCGGTCCAAGTAGCATGGGGGTCCCGTTTTGCCCGGAAAATAACCGGTACCATCCGCCTCTGGCGGACCTGTGAGACACTGTTTTTGGTCATTCATGGTGAGCACAACTCACCGGCGTTTATATGGGAAAGGAGAATGTAAAATGTCCGGACGCAAATTTGGCTGGATTATCGTGGTTGTGTTTGTCTCGGCTCTGCTTGTCGCCGGCTGCGGGGCGCCGGCAGCAACCACGCCGTCGGCGCCGGCAGCGGCCACGTCCGCCGCTTCAAAGCCGGCCTGGCAACAGGACTGGGATGCAACCGTGGCCGCCGCAAGGAAGGAAGGCATGCTGATGATGTATACCACCGATACTTCCGCCGAGCTAACCGAAGCGATAAGGGCCACCATGAGCGACAAATTCGGCATAAAGGTGGACCACCTTGTCCAGACGGGCACCGAGCTATCAGCTAAAGTCCTGGCGGAAAGAAGGGCCGGTCTTTATTTGCCGGATGTGTATACCGGCGGAGGAACAACCCTGTTCACCAATATGAAACCGGTGGGCGCCCTGGCCCCGCTGAAACCTTTGCTGGTCCTGCCGGAAGTGCTGGACCAGAATGCCTATTTCGGCAATAAGCTTCCCTTCAGTGATAACGATAAAAATCTGGTCGTCACTTACGGTCCTGCGGTAGCCCAAACAGTATCGGTAAACACCGACCAGGTAAAACCCGGCGACATCAAGACCAACCAGGACCTGCTCAACCCGAAATGGAAAGACAAGATAGTCATGTACGATCCGACGTTGCCGGGCGTCGGCTTCAACTGGTTCGTAACGGTTGGCGTTAATAGAGGCATGGACTTTCACCGGCAGTTTGTGAAGCAGAACCCGGTGGTGACCAGAAACAAACGCCTGGTAGTGGAATGGGCGGCCAGGGGGAAATATCCCGTCGCCATTGGCGCTTCGAAATACATAGTCGCCGAATTCGCCACCGGGGGAGCTCCGATAAACTGGGCGCCTACCCCGGACGGAGTGTACCTGGGGAGCGTGGGATCCCTGGCCGTCTACGACAGGGCGCCGCATCCCAACGCAGCCAGGGTTTTTGCCAACTGGATCCTGAGCAAGGAGGGCATGACATTGTGGAGCAAGGTTACCCTCATGTCGGTCGCCCGGAAGGACGTCCCATTTGATTTCCTGGAGCCGGCAACCAGACGGGACCCCGGCATGGAGTACTTCGATAAAGGTACCGAGGAAGCCGAATTGAAAAATACGCAGTATATGGAGCTTGTCAGACAAATCTACGGACCACTGGTCAAATAGCTACCATCCGCATCTGGCGGATCTCTGCCGGTTAAACATGGTTACTTCTCGTGCACCGCGGCGAGGTCCCCTCGCCCGGTTCCCCTGGCGCGGAAACCGCGCGGCTACGAAATGATGCACGACACATCGATGGACCGATCACAACCTACTCGACAGGAGGCTTACCACATGACCTATGAAGCCCTGACTCCCCAGCAACTGGCCAGAAAGCGCCAGGAAATGGTCAAGGAGCTGAACCAGCTTGAACAGGAGATTGACCAGCGAAGGCAACAGGACCGTCACCTTATGAGGCTGGAAGACCTGCAATGGTCCAAAGAGGGGGAGGTATCGCCGATGCTGAAAAAGAGCCAGGTCGCCAGGCGAAGGGCGATATATGTCGCGCCTGAACTCGGGTTTAACGTTCATAACTTCAATCTGTCGTGCATCGAGATAGCGCCGGGCGCCATGGAAGGCGCCTATCATATGCACGGAGAAGCGGTGAAATACTACCTGGAAGGAAAGGCTATTGAACTCGTCGGCGACAAGCGCTACGAGGTAAAGGCGGGCGACGCCGTTTTCATCCCGGCCAGCACCTGGCACGGCAGTCAGAACCCCGGCCCCGGGCCGCTCCGCTTCCTGGCCGTTACCCATTCCGCCATGGGCGTTCCCCTCACTGTCTGGCCAAAAATTCAGATCAAAGAATAAAATCCTAAGCCCGAAATCCGAAATACTAGACAAGTCTAAAGCGCAAATGCCCAAATCCAAAAAACGAATTTTCACTGGTTTGTTACGAAAATACCGGTACCACAGGCGTCCTCGCCTGTGGGGACATGGTTTTTTC
>CAZFEA010000436.1:0-2775 GCA_964518085.1 uncultured Dehalococcoidia bacterium | reverse complement strand
TCCCCCTTAGTCCCCCTTTTTCAAAGGGGGAGACGGCGACATTTTCAGAGCAAGTTCAGATGACAGACGTACGCCAGATTCTGAATGACAGGAGGCTACTATGAAGCTGGAAAAACAGGTCGCCATCATCACCGGCGCCGGTCGCGGCATCGGGCGGGCCTATGCTCAGCGGTTTGCCGAAGAGGGGGCAACCGTGGTTGTCGCCGATATCATCGATGAAAATGCCCGCAAGGTTGCCGCAGAAATTACGGACGCCGGGGGCCGTGCCTTTCCAGTTCATGTCGATATTTCCGACGAAGCCAGCGCAGCCCAAATGGCCTCCAGGACGGTCGACCAATTCGACAAGATCGACATCCTGCTGAACAATGCAGCCATCTTTTACGGGGTGTATTCCAAGGCCTGGGACAACTGGAGCAAGGCCGAATGGGACAAGATGTTTGCCGTGAACGTCACCGGAAGCTGGCTATGCGCCAGGGCGGTGGCGCCCCACATGGTGAAGCAAAAGAAGGGAAAGATCATCAACATCGCCTCCGGCACTGCCGATTGGGGGCTGTTCACACTTTTGCCTTACGCCTGTTCCAAGGGAGCGGTGATGACCCTCACCAAATGCCTGGCCCGGGCCCTGGGCAAGCACAACATCAACGTCAACTGCATTTCGCCCGGTTTCGTCATCGATGAAGCGACGCTGCTTACCATGGGCGGAAACGAGGAAGGGGGCAAACAGATGGCCGAAAGGCGCTGTTTCCGCAGGAACCAGTACCCGGCCGACCTGGTGGGCACCGCGGTATACCTGGCATCGGCGGACTCCGACTTCGTTACCGGCCAGGTTATCTCCGTCGATGGCGGCGATATTCTGCGGTAGCGGTTCCGCCGGCACCATCCGCCTCTGGCGGACCCCCGCCTGTGAAATTACGAAACCATGAAGGTAAAGGAGCAAAGATGGTCCGAGATGCCTATGACTTCATAGTAATCGGCGCCGGCCCCAACGGGCTTGCCGCCGGAGCTTATCTGGCCATGGCCGGCCAGACGGTGCTGGAGATGGAGAGACGACCCGAAGCCGGGGGCGGCCTGGCCACGGAGGCGGTGACCCTTTCGGACTTCTCCCACAACACCCACGCAGTATATATGATGATGGTCGACTACGCCCCGATCTACCGGGACTTCATGCTGGAGGAGCGCTACCAGGTAAAACACCTGTACCCATCCCTTCAGTTCGTTCTGCCGCTTTCGGACGGGAAAGCCGTCTGTATCTACTCCGACGTCGAGAAGACCTGCAGGGGGCTGGCGCGGTTTTCGCAGAAAGACGCTGAAGGCTATCGCGCCCTGGCGCGCCTCGCGGAGAAGGCGGTCAGGGAATTCATCGGCCCGGCCACCTATGCGCCCCCGGTGCCGGCCCTGGACCAGGTGGTCAAGCTCCAGAATGCCGGGATAGGCAATGAGATACTGGAGTACTCCGAAAAGACGCCTCTGCAGATAGTCAACGAGTTCTTCCACAACGAGCATGTCAGGGCCCTCATGCTGTACGTTGCCACCCAGTGGGGCATCGCCCCCGACCAGCCAGGCCTGGGATACCTGGTCTTGCTATATCTTAACCGGGCGGCCAACTATCGCCTGGTCAAAGGCGGCTCCCATATGGTGCCCCAGGCGCTGAACAAAATCATCCACGAAAACGGCGGGGCGGTGTGGAACAATGTGCGCATAAAGAGGATCATCATCGAGGGCGGCGCCGCCACGGGGGTGGAACTGACCGAGGGGACGATTTTGCACGCCCGGAAGGGAGTGATCAGCACCGTCGATCCCCAGCAGACTTTCCTCAAGATGGTCGGGGAAGACAATCTTGATGCCGAATTTGTCGATAGCATCAAGAACTGGCAGTGGGAGAAACACAGTCTGCTGGGAGTGCACCTGGCGATGACCGAGCCGCCTCAGTTCGCCATCGCCAGTTCGGACCCCGAACTCAACCAGTCCTTCGTCTACGTCCTGGGTTACGAGACTCCGGAAGACCTGGTCAAAGACCAGGAGGCCGCCGGGTCGGGAATACTCAGCGATCAGCCGGCCTTTAACTGCTGCTTCCCCACCGTTCATGACCCCAGCCAGGCGCCTCCGGGAAGACATACCGGCCTGCTATCGCGCTTCGCACCCTACCACCTGAAACAAGGGACCGGCAACTGGTACAGGTTCAAGTTCAAAGAGGCGGTCGCCGAAAAGTGCCTGGAGACGCTGCGACGCTATGCGCCCAACATGACCGGGGACAAGGTGCTGTGGAAATACGTCACCACCCCGGTCGACATTGAAAATAAATTCAATGACATGGTGAGAGGCTCGTTCAAACAGGGGCTTTACGATCCCTTCCAGATGGGCTATCTGCGGCCCAACGAAAGATGTTCCAATCACCGGACGCCCATTAACAACCTTTTTTTCGGAGGCTCTTCAAGCTATCCCGGCGGCTGCGTTATCTGGGGCCCGGGGTACCTGGCGGCCAATGCGGTGGCCGAGGACCTGGGAATCAACAAATGGTGGCCGGAGCCCGAGATGGTGACCAGGGCACGGGAAAAGGGCTTGCTCTAGTTTTCTATTTTTTCAAGACAGGACCGATGGACTAAGACGGATTTGAAGACGAGAAACCACGAATAAACACGAATATGACGAATAGACACGAACAACTGGAATAAGAGCCGGGGGATCGGAGTGAGAATTCGTGTTGCTCCGGAAATGTCGCAGTCTCCCCCTTTGAAAAAGGGGGACTAAGGGGGATTTAAGAAACAGGCAAAATCC
>CAZFEA010000435.1:0-2805 GCA_964518085.1 uncultured Dehalococcoidia bacterium | reverse complement strand
GGTGCAGGTTTGGAATCAGCGAAAGCAATCGCTATTTTCGGATTCAAGGTGTAAAGGTCGCCCCTTTGTATTGGAATGACGACGCCTTTGGAGTACAGGGGATCGAAAGCTTTGAGCGCCTCGAAATGTCAAGTCAAACCATCGCCGGAGTGGGGTTGGGACTCAGGGTATGCCGGACCTCGTTTGTAAATGGTTATTCCTTCGGCCACGGCATTCCTGACGAAGTGATTTCCGGCCTCAAGCATCTTCTCCAGTTCCACCCTGGTGTAGGGAAAGACATCCACATCGACAAACTCATAGGCGATCATGTAGTCGGTCACCCTTTCCAGGAATGTCCTCTTTTCCGCCGACAGGATAAACAACAGGTCGGCGTCGCTGCCGGGAGCGGCCTCATTCCTGGCCATGGAGCCAAAGAGAAGTCCACGGCGAAGTCAAGGCTAGACGCGCTCCGGCGCACTCGCTTTCCACCACCGGAAACTCAGTCCCCGCCGGCGAAACTCAATGCCCATCCAGACCAGGCCAAGCAACAGGGCCAGGGCGTCGGCAATGGGAAAAGCCAGCCACATCCCGGTCAGGCCGAACAGGCCGGGCATCACCAGTAAGGCCGGCAGGAGGAAGCCGAACTGCCGGGATGCCGAGAGAGCGGTCGCCGGCAGCCCTCTGCCGATGCCCTGGAAGAAAAAACCGGGCACCATCTGTATGCCCAGGGCAAAGAACATCAACGAGTATAGCCGGATGGCCTCAGCCCCCTCGCTTATGAACGCCGTTTCGCCGCTGAAAACGGACATCACCTGCGCCGGAAAAAGCATGATAACTATCCATAACAGCCCTGTCCAGGCAACCCCGGCAAGCCCGGCCTTGAATACGATTTCCGAGATGCGGTCCATCTTCCGGGCCCCGTAGTTGTATCCCACCAGCGGCAACATCCCCTGCCCCAGTCCCAGTATGGGCATTTGCACGAACCGCCCCGCCCGCATCAGTACCGCCATGACGGCCACCGGCATGACCCCGAAGGAGGCGGCGGTCCTCATCACCAGTCCCATCACTATAAATTGGGCGCCCGACCTCACGATGGAAGCAATCCCCACCCGGTATATGTCGACGACAATGTCCAGGCGGGGCACAAAGCAGCCGGGACGAAACCGGTAACCGGTCCTGCCCGAAATGATATGGACGATGTAGACGGCGGTCCCGGCGGTCTGGGCGATGACCGTGGCGGTGGCGGCGCCGGATATCCCCATGGCCGGCACCGGCCCGAGTCCGAAGATAAACACCGGGTCCAGGACGACGTTGATAATACTCGATGAAATGCTTACCGTGCTGGAGAAGACCGGGTTTCCGTCCGCCCGGACTATGTTCGCCATGACGTGAACAAGGAACGAGAAAGGCATGAATTGGATAAGCACCGACATGTAGCTTCTCGCCAGCGGCAGCACAGAATCGCCGGCGCCGAGCATCCGCAGTATTCCGTCGAGATTGGGCAGGCAAACCAGGGCGATAAGGCCCCCGAGCAGAACGCACAGGCTCAGCGCCACGCCGGCGGCCCGGTCGGCGTTTTCATGGTTCCCGGCACCCAGGTTTCGCGAGATCAAGGAAGTGGCCCCGACGCCGGTGCCGGTGGCTATGGCAATGAATGACAGTACCAGGGGAAAGGTCACGCCCATGGCGGCCAGCGCCTCCGGGCCGAGGCGTCCCACGAAAATGGCGTCGACCAGGTTGTAGCTCGAAGCCACCGTCATGGATATGATGGCCGGCCCCGAAAAACGGAACAGCAATTTCCAGACGGGGTCCTGCCCCATCGCCTCGCGCCTGCCGCGCCCTTTTCTGTGAATGTTCATCCCTGTCTGTGATCTTCAACCGACCGACAACCGTAGGGGCGAACCTGCGGGTTCGCCCGCGGTGCGCAGGGGCTTGATGAATCAAACCCCTACACGATGGATTGCCTTTGTACTAGAAGCCGGTCTTCATGCCGCGCATCCACCGGCTGACCTCGTCTTCGCTCAACTCCCCCTTTGAAGCCGACCGGGCGTATGACCTGGACTGGTCCAGTTCTCGCCCGGTAACAATAGTCTCCAGGACGCGATCGAAGGCCGGATTGACCCACCTATGCAGCCAGCGGAAGGTGGCGGACTTCTCCTTGAGGGAGGTCTTGTAGAAGCGGATGCAATTACCGCAGGCGGGGGTGGCTACTGCGTATTCGCCGGCATCGATATGGTGAAGCCGTACCAGCAGCCGCATACCGGCCTTCAGTGGCTCGCGCACTATGCGGAACCACGGAGCACGCCGGTAGGCGATGGTAACCAGTTTCAGTGTGCAATTGCCGCAAGTAGCGCTCCTGGGCGTCGTGGCCATCAAATAAGCCCGACGGTCAGGCCGGCGCCGACCAGCAGAAGCATGACCCCGACAACATATTGTACGGTGCGCAGGGTCACCTTTTTTACCAGCCGGGCGCCAAAAAATGATCCGACGAAGGCAGACAATGTCGCCAGCAATACCAGGACCTGGATGTCTCGACTGATCATCCCGAAGCTGGCGGTATAGAAGCCTGCGCCGTAGACGATAAGGCGGACGACGTCAACCATAACAGCACAAACGACCCCGGTGCCAATAAAGGCCCTGGTATCCAGACCGGACCTGACAAGAAAGGCAGAGCGCAGCGCCCCCTGGTTGCCCGATAGCCCGCCGAAGAAACCGGAAAGGGCGCCACCCAGCGGCAAATACTTCGGGCCGAAGGACAGTTTTTGCATCCTGGGCACCACGTCAAAGGAGGCAAACCCCACGATCAACACGCCGATGACCAGCTTT
>CAZFEA010000434.1:0-2811 GCA_964518085.1 uncultured Dehalococcoidia bacterium | reverse complement strand
AACAAGGTGGTCAAAGAATACGAGAATTACAAGAAGAATCCCCCGGCCACCACCGATGGCGCGATAGTTGCCCTGGAATACAGTGTGGCTGGCCTCTTCGGTTCGCACACCGAGTTGGTGGAAGCCTACCGGCAGTACATAGCGGCGCTCGAATCGGAAGCGAGAAATGAGAAGTGAGAGGTTGGAGGCGGGAGGCGCGAGGCGGGAGTCTGGCTAACGCAACGGCGAGGCTTCCTCGTTCTTGTTCCCCGGCGCGGAGACGGCGCGGCAACGAAACCACCGCCTTCGGCGCCATCGTTACCAAAAATTCTGAACACTGTCTCCTCTCCCCTCGCGGCAGAGGATTAAGGTGAGGGGGACACCCTCACCCTGGCCCTCTCCCGTCGAGGGAGAGGGAACCGATTTGGACGCCTGTGCCACCCGATGTCTCACAGGCGAGGACGCCTGTGGTATCCCTGACGAAGGAAGGATAGAATATGAGCAAATACCCCAAACTCAAGGTGGCCGCGGTACAGGCGGCGCCGGTGTTTTTGAACCGCGAGGCTACCGTGGAAAAGGCCTGTGGCCTGATCAAGGCGGCCGGCGCCGCCGGCGCCAGGATCGTGGTCTTCCCCGAATGCTTCATCCCCGGATATCCCGAATGGCTTCGCTTTTATCCCTTCAGCCATCCTATGTGCCTGCGTTTCGGGAAAGAGCTTTTCAATCATTCGGTGGAGGTCCCCAGCCCGGCCACGGACGAACTGGGCCGCGCGGCCAAAGAGGCCGGGAGCTATGTGGTCATGGGGCTAAATGAACGGAGGCCGGGTATGATCGGGACGATGTATAACTCGATGCTGTTCATCAGCAAAGACGGTTCGATACTGGGAAAACGGCAGAAGCTCATGCCCACGCAGACGGAACGCCTGGTGCACGGCATCGGCTGCGGCTCGGGGCTGCGTACCTTCCCTACGGAATACGGTCCAATCGGCGGCCTGATGTGCTCGGAAAACGGCAATCCACTCTACCGCTTTGCCCTGGTCTGCCAGGGGGAGTTGATTCACACCGCCAACTGGCCGGCATTTGCCGTCCCCGGTCGCTCGCGGGACCTCCAGGACGCCATGCTGCTCAGGATGAGGAATGCCGCCTGGGAGGGGCAGATGTTTGTCATAAGCTCGGCGGCCATGTTCACCCAAGACATGGCAGATGTGCTGGAAGTCGGCGCGGAGGTACGGGCCAAGTTCGATTCCTGGGGTGGGAAGTCGGTCATCGTCGGTCCCAGGGGCCAGTACCTGGCCGGCCCGGCCGAAGAGGGAGAGACCATTGTGTACGCCGACATTGACCTGGAACAGATACTGGAAGCGCGTCTAAACACCGACTATACCGGTCACTACAACCGTTTTGACGTCGTGTCTCTGAACCTGAACCAGACACCGTATGTCCCTGTCCGTTTGAAGTCCGTGCAGGAACACGAGGAAACGGGACCCGCAGGCGAGGCCGCCGAGGACTACGACAAAAGGGTGTGCTAACTGCCCGGCGCCCGGAACACCGCCGATATGCTCATATCCCTGAAGATATCGAAGGTGATGGTTTGGTTTGGGTCCGTAATTTGCCCGGTCCATCCCTGGAATTCAAAACCTGAATTCGGGTTAGCGGTCAAGGTCATCTTGGTGCCTCCGTCAAAGGTGCCGGACCATGATCCGTTATACTGGTCGACCAGGCCGGGAACGCTTGGGGTGATCGTCCCGCCGTTAGCCGGCAACATGAAAACGGTCACCAGGCAAATCCTGGCGAACTTAGCGGTCACCGATTTGTTGGAATCCATGGTTATGGTTACCGTTGGCCCGGTGCCGGAGGCGTCGCCCGCCCAGGAAATAAAGCGGTGGTTTTCGGGGGGTCTGGCGGTGAGGGTCACTACCGTGCCGCCGTCAAACCGGGAACCTTCGATGCTTTGATCGATGAAGCCGGCCGGTTCCACCTTGGTGGAAAGGACATACTGGGCTTTTTCAAATTCGGCCCCTATTCGTTTTTCACGGTCCATGGTTATGTTCACCGGGTTTTGTGTCCCCGATGCGTCGCCCGTCCACCGTTTCAACATGTAACCCTGATTTGGCACTGCCCTGGCTGAAACCGTGGCGCCCTGGTCGAAGGTTGGTCCGCTGGGACTGAGAGTAATGGCGCCCCCGGCGCCGGCGCTTACATTGAGCGCGAGCTTGATCCTGACAAACTCACCACGGATATTCTTGTTGGCATCCATGGTCAGGTTCAGCGTGTTAGAAGACTCCTTTGCATCACCGGCCCATCCATTGAATTGGGCTCCGGTCTTGGGTGAGGCATGCAGGACGACGTTCGTCCCATTTTCGTAGCGGTTGTCAGGAGTCTTGGGCTGAATGGTTATCTCGCCAAGGTCGGTATTGGTCACCTGGAGATTAAGGGTGAAAAACTGCGGACCGGGGGTTGGGGTAGGTTTTGGGGCGGGCGTGGGTTTTGCCGGTGGCGGCGACGGCTTGGCTGCAGGTGCAGTAATCTCAGGAGGGGCCGCGGGTGTCGTACTGGCCGGCCCGGCGGGACCGGTCTTTCCCATGGGCGTTGCCGTCGGTGTCCTGGGTTCATCGAAAATAGATGGCGTCGGCGTCTCGAAAATGGACTTGCCCGAGACGCCTTTGTCTGCCCCGGAGGAGCATGCGGCCACCAGGCCGGCAACCGTTGCCATTACCACGATCATGACTAATCCAAGAATTTGTCTTTTTTTTATCATTTTAGTCCCTGAAATATCTTTATTCGCCCCTCTGTCGGTGATTCCGAACTTCATGTCTACATTCTAAGGTCTGGCAA
>CAZFEA010000433.1:0-2812 GCA_964518085.1 uncultured Dehalococcoidia bacterium | reverse complement strand
CATCGTGGCCGCCGCCGCCCGAATGGTCGGGGTCAAAATCGAAATCCCTCCGCCAACCCGGCAACCGCCCGTGCCCCTGGATGTTCCCAATCTAAGTTTTACCGGGCCGTTCTAAGCAATTGTCGGCGATTAACTCGAACAATCAACGCGCCATGCGTACCACAAACGGAACCACAAGATTTCACAAGATTGACACCAGATTTGATAAGAAATGCGGTGCCAAGGCTCAATCGAGGCTGGAAACTCGAGGAGAAATCTTGTGTAATCTCGTGGTTCGTTGTTCAAGTTATTCAAGATTTAAGAAGGGGCGGAGGTCTTCTGTCTTCTGTCTTCTGTCTTCCGTCTTCTGTCTTCCGTCTTCTGTCTTCTGTCTTCTATCTTCTGTCTTCTATCTTCTATAAGGACCAGGCATGACTGAAACAAGAAAAATTGTAGTTATCGGCAGCAACTCCTTTTCCGGCAGTGATTTCGTGGACCTGCTGCTCAGCGACGAACGCAACGAGGTCGCCGGCATCAGCCGCTCCCCGGAAAAGAGCGCCCTGTACCTGCCTTACAAGAGCCGCGCCGGCGCCAATTTCACCTTCTACCAGATGGACCTGAATAGCGATACCTCGCGCATCATGGACCTCCTGGACTCGTTCCAGCCCGGCTATGTCGTCAATTTTGCCGCACAGTCCGAGGTGGCCCCTAGCTGGGAACACCCCGAACAGTGGTTCCAGACCAACACGGTGGCCCTGGCCCGGCTGATGAACGCCCTCAGAACGCGGCCATACCTCAAAAGGTACGTCCACATCTCCTCGCCGGAGGTCTACGGGACCTGCGCCGGCAGGGTGCGCGAGTCGGCGCCCCTCAACCCCACCACCCCCTATGCCGCCTCCAAGGCCGCCGCCGACCTGTTCCTGTTCACCCTGGTCAAGAATTTCAAATTCCCTCTGGTCATGATACGCTCGACCAACGTTTATGGGGAGCACCAGCAGTTGTGGAAGATCATTCCCCGGGCGGTGATCTACCTCAAGAAGGGCATAACCATACCTCTGCACGGCGGCGGCATGGCGGTCAAGTCTTTTATTCACATCAATGACATTTCCGCCGGCGAGCTGGCGGCCATGGACCGGGGCGCGCCGGGGAGCATCTACCATTTTTCGCCGGGTAGAGGCTACGCGGTCAGGGACATAGTGCGGAGCATCTGCGAGATGACCGGGCGCGACTTCGACTCCTGCACAGCGACGGTTGGGGAACGGCTCGGCCAGGACGCCGCCTATATCATAGATTCCCGCCGGGCGCGGAAGGAGCTGGGCTGGCGCCCGAAGATTGCCATACAAAAAGGCCTAGCCCGGGTCATCAAGTGGGTGGACGAAAACTGGGACGAGATTCAAAAGGAACCCCTGGAGTATGTGCATAAGCCGTGAAGCTGTCAATTTATGCTAAGATGTACTGAGAACAATGGGCATAGAAATAAATCTACTTGACCTTTACCCCCGTTCCAAGCGTCCTATCGAAGAGCGGGGAAAGCTGGTCACCGAAGAGCACCGGAAAGTTGCCCGCCAGTTCGCCAAGGACTACTTCGACGGCGAGCGGCTCTACGGCTACGGCGGCTACAGTTACCACCCCCGTTTCTGGCAGGCCACCGTCAAACGCTTTCGCGACTATTATGGGCTGGCCGAAACCGCCGCCGTGCTCGATGTCGGCTGCGGCAAAGGGTTTATGCTTCACGACTTCAAGGAGCTGATGCCGCGGCTGACGGTGGCCGGCCTCGACATCTCCAGCTACGCCATCGAAAACGCCATTGAGACCGTCAGGCCGTTTCTCAAGGTCGGCAACGCAAGGGAGTTGCCCTACGGGGACCGGTCTTTCGACCTGGTTATTTCCATCAACACGGTGCATAACCTGGCGCCGGCGGAATGCAGGCAGGCCATCCGCGAGATCCAGAGGGTGTCCCGCCGGCATGCCTTCGTCACCATGGATGCCTGGCGCAACGAAGAGGAACGGCAGAGGCTGATGAAATGGAACCTGACCGCGCTAACCTACATGCATGTTGACGACTGGAAGAAGCTGTTCAAAGAGGTGGGCTACGAGGGTGACTATTACTGGTTCATTGCCGAATGACTGAAACCGTCTTATCACCTCTGGAAATCGAAACGGGGGCTCTGGTTTACGAAGACCGCAACCAGAAAGTATACCGGGTAACCGCCCGTTTTGACGGCTTCACCAAGGAGTATTTCGTCTCCGACCACGGGCAACGGGTTGCCCTCCTGGCGGTGAAAAAAGGTAAAGTGTTGTTGGTGAGGCAGTACCGGCTCCTGGTCAATGGACTCTCCTACGAGGTCCCCGGGGGCAAACTGGACGAAGGGGAGACGCCGGAGTCAGCGGCCGTCCGCGAATGCCTCGAGGAGACCGGCATTCGCTGCCTCGATGTGAAACCGTTGATCAGCTATCATCCCAGCCTCGATATCTGGAAGAATTACACCCGGGTGTTCTGGTCGAACAAGAGCGAGGAAGTCGCCGGCTATAATGACGGTCGCATGGAATGGCTGCCGCTGGCGCGGTGCCTCGACATGATTCGCTCCGGGCAAATCTGCGACAGCCTCTCCATAATAGCCCTGCTCACCTACCATTCCTTCGGCAAGAGACTCAAACAATCGAACATGCTCGCCCGCGAGCAGAGCTATGCAATGAAAACGTTGTCTCACAGGCAGGGACGCCCGTGATACCATATTGTCGTAACAAACACCCATGCGCCTGGGCGCACCATCAAGGATGAAAATGGCCATTTCACGGAATTGCGGTTCCCCTCTCCCTCGACGGGAGAGGG
>CAZFEA010000432.1:0-2820 GCA_964518085.1 uncultured Dehalococcoidia bacterium | reverse complement strand
GCCGTTCACTTCGTCCTTAAGTCTCCACGCCAGCACCCCAAGCGGTCCATCATCGGACGCATAAGCGTCCAGAACGTCATGAAAAATGCTGTTGAAGCCCCGCACGTGGCTGCCTCTGCCTGGAAGCGGGAGAATAACCGGCGGCACCTTGCTATCATGGGCCCGCGCCGGTATGGTGACAGCATCCTTTCCCTCGCCCAGCACCACCTCTTTCAGTGTCCGGGCTGCCTCTGCCTCGATTTCCCTTTTCTCCAGTTGGACCAGCCGGTTGGTGTCAAAATTATAGATGCCCACCCGTGACAGCAGTTCCAGGGCAGCCTGCCAGATGCAATCCGCCGTCCTATCGTCGCAGACAATCTCCTCGAGGTCGAAACGGATGGAATACTCCGAGGTGAGAAGCCTTGCCTGCTGGCTCAGCTTGCGATCAAAATCGATCTCCCTCATTACCGGCCCATCCAGGGACCTCCTGACAACCTCCCTGAGAAAACCGGTGCTCGCTTCAAGTCCCGTTCTTACCTGCATTTTTGCCACCTTCTCCGGCCTCAGTTTGCCGCCGGCGCCACCAGGCGCCGGCACAGGCCGACGGCTTCGACCGCATCCCTCCCCCACCCGTCGGCGCCGATGCGCTGCGCGTATTCAAGACTGGTGCCCGTTCCCCCGACTATGACTCGGAACCTGTCCCTCAATCCCATGTCCTTGAGGTATTTCACCACCACCGCCATGTAAGGAATGGTCGAGGTCAGAAAAGCCGATAAGGCGATGATATCCGAGCCTGTCTCTTGAGCCCTCCCAATGAACTTCATTACCGGCACGTCGATACCCAGGTCGAACACCTCAAAACCGCCCAGGCGCAGTTGCATCGCCACCAGATCCTTCCCTATGCTGTGTATATCTCCATTTACGGCGCCAATTACCACCTTTCCCGCCTTCTTTATGGCCGCTCGAAGGTGCGGTGTTACTCTCCCGATGCAATTGGTAGCAATCTCCGAACCCCCAAGCAGCTCGGCCAGGAAATATTCCCCCTTGCCGTATTTCTCGCCAATTATTTTCATACCGACCATGATCCCATCCATCAAAATCCGCTCAGCATCCACACCCCGGGATAGCGCCGTGTCAACCAGGGAGAGGGCCTCCGCATCGCGAAGATCCTCAACAGCCGCTGCAATCCCGCTAATCAAATTCTGGCCGCCAGCGTTGACCATGCAAGCCCCCTTTTAGCTGCCTTCAATAACTATTTCCTGTAACCCCAGCTCGCTCATTTTGCTACGTGTCGGAATGCCCGTTGCCGGGTCCCATCCCCGCAATCGGTAATACTCGTCTCTCATGCCTTCGAACCCCCGGCGGTCGACAACCATGCCCTTTCTGGAAAGCACTTCGCCTTCCTTTCCTGGGACCAGGCACTGCGGGTTATGCCCTTCGAACTGCACCGGCTGGCTGAAGCAAACTTCGCGGATCACATCGTCTTCCTTTCCCCTGTGCCCCTCCCTGAGGAAAATGGCCCTCTGCAAATTGAAGAGCCTTTCGCCGAGGAAATTGACATCCTCTTCGGTCAGGTTCTTTCCCGTGATCGCGGATATGATACTGCTCGCGAGCGGAGGAGACTCCTTGTGCTCAATGTAGTCGAGGCAATAGGCGGGGAACAGTGAGTTACACAGGATGAAGCTCTCATAAGCATATTCCCGATCCTGGATCATTTTGGCGGCCAGGGCCTTGCCCTCGTAGCTGAAAAAGTCGGTGGCCTGCTCCCCGAAGAACCTCCTCATGACTTCTAGCAGGACGCCGGTGCAAAATTCGGCGCCTTCGACCTTCATGATCCAGGCCAGCCAGCGCTGCATGATCAGCCCTATTTCAAGAAGCTGCGCCACCTGAGTTCGCGCTGGCTCGGTGGCATGAAGCATGGCAGTGTGCAGGTACAACCTGGGGCCGTATTCCCCGGACTCTCCCGAACGCGGCAGGCCCGGCGGGATCAGCTCGGCAGCGTCTTTTCCCACAAACCCGGCAGCCCCAACAAGCCCCCGCCCCAGTACTTCGCCGAACCCTTCCTTCAGAGCAATCATCCTCAGCAGGCTGTTTATATATTCCCGGCTTCCCAATTTTGACTGGCTAATGCCGGTACTCTGTTCTGTCAACAAGCCGGCGTTAAAACACCGCCCCAGCCAGGTAATAACGGCATGCACCGTTTTTGTGCACAAGCCATAGTCATCACACAATTTGTTGGCGTAGTAAGAGACATCGGTGACCTTTCCATAGTAGTCTAAAACCGGTTTTTCGTAAAAGACCGCCGGCTGGCACATGAATTTGCCTCTCCTGCCATCCCCGGCCTGGTAGGTGGCCCTTTCGCAACCGACAACGCAGCCAAAACAAAAGTCCCTTCTCAGATCGGGCCCGCCGAGCGAAGGCAGTATTTGGGGCGGCTGGGAGGTGGGATGTTTCTTAAGGTGGACGAAACGTCTGACGATTTCATTGAATTTGTCTTCATCGGCCGGGATCAGCTTCCGATTCCCTCTCACCGCAATGGCCTTCAACTTCTTGGACCCCATTATGGCCCCCAGGCCACCGGAGCCGCAGGAATCCTTGTCCGCCAGCATGCAGCTTATGTTTACCAGGTTCTCGCCCGCCTGGCCGATGCTGAATACCTCAGAGTTCTTAAATTTCTCCTTCAACCTCTCCTGCGTTTCGAAATTCCCGCTGCCCCACAGAAAAGAGGCACCCTCTATCCGGGCTTCACCATCCTCTAAGAGAATGTACACAGGCCTTTCGGCCCGGCCCTCGACCACCAGACCATCAAATCCCGCAAACTTGAGCCTGGCCCCCCAGCTA
>CAZFEA010000431.1:0-2838 GCA_964518085.1 uncultured Dehalococcoidia bacterium | reverse complement strand
GAAAGGGGGAGAGAACCAAATCCCCCTGTGTCCCCCTTTTGCGAAAGGGGGAGGGAGCTAAATCCCCCTGTGTCCCCCTTTTGCGAAAGGGGGAGGGAGCTAAATCCCCCTGTATCCCCCTTTTGCGAAAGGGGGAGGGAATCAAATCCCCCTGTGTCCCCCTTTGGCGAAAGGGGGAGGGAAAGGGGGAGAGCCATGGTCAGGCACGCCAGGTGCGAAAGATGTCCATGATATTTCGAGTAAGGAAGAAGCGTCTCATGCCCGTCGTACGATACCGGCGGCCAGGTGAAAGGAAACTTTTCTACCAGGGGGAAGCCATCCGGTCCGGGAATAATCCCGTGATTGCTGTCCTCGGCCGTCCACCGCCCCCCGCAGTGCCCGCCGGGCGTCTCCAGCGCCCCCACCAGTGCCGCCAGGATGTGCCCCGCCAGGACGGTATGATAGCTGTGCATGCTGCCGGTTATGCCCCGCCCCATCTTGGTGGCCACCGGTCGGTAGGGAAAGGTGATCCCCTCGATCTCGATTTCACTGCCGATCCGGGCATTATCCACCCATTCGCCGGCGATGCGGCGGATGGTGTCCGCGGCAATGTCGGTAATGCCGGCAGCCCACTCGGGCCGGTACGGGACAACGTGTTCCTTGAGCCGCTGGAAAGCGGTCCTGGTCTCAGCGCTGTCGACCTCGAAGGCCCCTTCGAGGGCTACATCGTTGAGTGAAGGATCATCAAAGGGCCTGGCCCGTCGGGCCAGCAGGTCCCAGACCAGCGGCTTGCCCGTTTGCCTGTCCCGGGCGAAATTACCTTCGCTGTTGACCAGGTAGGGAGACACCGTCCGGTTTTTCAGGAAGTCCGCATCCCACGTTTTCAGCTCGTGGACGATCACATGAATGAGTCCCAGGAGAAAGGCGCTATCGGTGCCCGGCCGGATGGGCAGCCATTCATCGGCCTTGGCCGCCGAAAGGGAGAACACCGGGTCCACCACGACGGTCTTCATGCCGCGGGCGCGGGCATTGATGAACTGCATGTTGGCCGGCCCCCCGCCGGACCCCGAGGGATTTTCGCTTAACAGCACCAGGTAGTTGCAGTAGGTCAGGTCGGGCTCGCAGTGGAAACCGCCATGGATGACGTTGCCGAAGACGTGCTCGGCCATGTCGCAGCGGATACTGGCGCCGCCCATCATCCTGAAGGTCGGTCCATAGGCCTGGAAAAAGGCCTCCCACGTCCCGGCCTGTCCCCGCGTCTGCTGCGTTCCCGAGACCCGGAATACCTGCTTGGTGTTCCGGGCGCGAACGTCCTTCATCCTGGCGGCAATGGTGTCCAGGGCCTCGTCCCAGCCGATCTCAACCCATCCGGCATCGACACCCGGCCCCTTTTTGCCGCTGGTGCGCTTCAGCGGCGTTTTGATGCGGTGGGGGTTGTAGGCTTTCTGGATGAGGCCAAAGACCTTGGGGCAGAGCTTGCCCTGGTTCTTGCTGAGGGTATCGAAGTCCGGGCCGGCGGTGTTGCCCTCGATGTTGACGGCTACGCCGTCAACCACCTTGACGCGTATGGCGCACCAGCCCTCGATACAGCCCCAGCAGACGCTGGGAATCCAACTTTCCTGGGTCATATTATGTCACCTCCCCCTTTCGCGAAAGGGGGATTGAGGGGGATTTGCCGCTGAAATCCAAGATGGAAATTGTCAAATGACAAACTGAAATTAACCACGAATGAACACGAATGGACACGAATAGTCGCGAACAAATTCCGTTTCTATATGAAAACAGTTTAGCAATAGCCTTTCTTAACTAACCACAGAGGACACAGAGGGACACGGAGAAGAGACGTGAGAAGTGAGAGGTGAGATGGGTGTGGTACCTTCTGTCTCCTGTCTTCTGTCTTCTGCCTTCTATCTTCTGCCTTCTGTCTTCTGTCTTCTGTCTTCTATCTTCTGACTTCTGACTTCTGACTTCTGACTTCTGTCTTCTGTCTTCCTAACCCGTTGCGGTTACTTCTCGGCCAGCACCTGTCCCCAGGTCTTCATCAGCTCGTTCTTTCTCTTCGCCTTGGACTCGTCTTCGATATAGACCTTCTCGTTGACCGGCGGCGTCAGCGCGGCGAAAGCGCCCTCGATTTTCACATCCTTCCGCTGGCTCGGCCCGCCAAAGCCGGAGGTGAAGGCCGTCTGTCCCTCCTTGCTCAGCAACCAGTTGACAAAGACCACAGCCCCATTAGGATGGGCCGCCCTGTTGAAGATTCCCAGCCCGGCGGTACTGGAGGTGACAATGCCGCCCTCTTTCACCTTCTGCTGGGCGATGGGCGCCCCGGCCGCCAGGAAATTGACCAGTTGGTCGGTATACACCGCCAGGGCGATGGGATATTTCGCCCGCGCCGTCCATTCCACCTGCTGCCTCGGGTCGCGGCTGACGACCATTTTCTGCTCTTTGACCATCTGCCTCAGGAATGCCGAAGCATCCTCGACGTTCCATTCCACTATGCCCAGCATGGCATACATGGCCGCCCCGGTGCCGCCGATGGACGGGTCGTACTGGCTTACCTTGTCTTTCCACTGCGGCTTGAGCAGGTCCCGGAACGAGGTGACCTCGCCGTCTTTGACCAGGTCGGTGTTACGCAGCACCAGGCTGTTGTATTGGGTAAGCATGCCGATGCCGGTCTTGGCCTGGTTGAAGTAGTTTATCTTGTCGCCGAAGTAATTCTTCGCCTCGGTTACCTCGGGCAGTACCAGGGCCTGCTCGATGCTGTCCAGCAGCCCGTTTTCGGTGAAGGTGAAAATGGCCGAGCTGTCCTTGATGATGACATCGGTAGTATAGAGACCGCCCCGGCGTTCGGCCTGTATCTTC
>CAZFEA010000430.1:0-2842 GCA_964518085.1 uncultured Dehalococcoidia bacterium | reverse complement strand
GTTAATGGGTCTGGAAGCGTCGTAAGGATAATGGTGGGAATCCGTCGAGAAAACGTGAGACTGCTGGCCCGGCCCACCTACCACGTGCATCCGCACAGCTTCACCGGCTTTAACATTGATTAGCGGTGTTTTCGGGTCAGAATGACTCTGTCCGGTCTTGAACACCCTGGAGATGACCAGGTCCTGGGCCAGTCTTTCGTTGAACGGCTCGGCCCTGTAGTTTATGCCGCGGATGCCCTGCACATCACGTTTATAGGGCATAACCTCACGGTTCATAATCTGGTCATCGTCCTGGAATATAAGAGCGACGTCCTTGAAGCCTCCGCCGGGAAGTGACGGGTTGCGTACATTGACCACCGCCCCTGAGTTCACCGTAGCGCCAGTGTGAATGTCAACGAAAGTTGAACCTGCCGGCATTACAATAAACGCCCCGTAAAGGCCCGACGTTGCTCCACTTAAGGGATCGCCGAAATCACGGATAGGAAAGGAACGAGGCACCTCATATTTCGGGTCTATGTAGTACCATTGCGTGATTGTCCCCCCCGGAGCCACTGTGGAATCACGGTTGAAACCGATGGCGGCGCCCTGGGAATCGGCGCCATGTGTTAGCTCTGGAATATGGAAGGAGGCCCGCGCCGCAGGCAGGCGGTTGGTGAAGTTGACACGCACGGCTTCACCAACATTTGCTCGCAGCACCAGAGGCTCCAGCGGTTTCGTTCCTGCTATCACGGCTGCCTCATCCTCGGCCAGTACGTAGGCCCGGCCCGCCCCGATGCTCTGAAGCTGGCTGAAAGCGATGGCCTTTTGAATTGCTACTACATTGAACGTCCGTATGGGCGCACCTGCAGGTATGAGACTCCCGTTATCAACCGCCGGTGGTGGAAAGCCGCCGGTCTGTGTGAGCTGCGGGAATCCTGCCCCCGTGGGTGGGGTGGGGAAAGCCAAAGGCAGCAAGTCTGACTGTAAAGTATTGTGGACCCGGAATATGCCCCAGGCCCCGTCCCGCATTTTCTCTTCCATTCCATTCATGTAGATATAGTCGCCGGGCTGTTTGCTGTCGCCGCCGGCAGCGAAAAACAGGTCGAAGCGTTCCGATATGCCGAGGGACAGGCTGCTTTTTGGCGCTTCGCGGGGGTCAAACCGCTCCAGACGGAAGCGGTGTCCGTCAAGGTGGAAGCTGGACATGTCATGCCCTGAGGTTTGAATCACGCGCAGGGCCACCAGGTCGCCGGTATAGGCCCTCAAGACCGGCGTAGCCGGGTCGCCATGGGCTACTGAGGAGAACAATAGAGACCGGTCGGAATTAACGGCCAGACGTCTGTCCAGAGGTTCCATCCTCATATTGAATCCACCAGGCTCGCCTTTCGAGAAAAACAGCCCATCGAGAGCGGTAATGGCGCCCATCTCGTGCAGTACAAACTCACGGAAAGCCTGGACAGGGATGCCGGGAGCAACCTGCTGGTCGGTCATAATAACGGCTTTAGTACCGCTCCGCACCGGCAAATTGGTGGCCGGGTCAACCCAGATGGACCCCTGTGGCTCTACAATCAGCGCGCCGGTCAGGGCCTTGCCGAAGCCGGGCACGCCAAAAACGTGGTCGTGGAAGAAGGTGGTCCCCTCCTCTACATCGGCATACCACTGATAGCGCACAAATTCGGTACCGGCAAACTGTCCCGCCGGATGGTCTTTCTGCAAAGGTCTGTCCAGCGTTAGCGTATTGCCGGTCTTGGAAACTATTTGGGCGAACTCGAAGCCGTTGGGCTGGTTGGTGGCCACGCCGAAACCCACCCCCACAAAGGCATTCGCCTTTAGAGTGGAGGCATCATCCACAGTTAACGTTTTTGATCCCGCTAAAGCAGCCTGAGTGAGACGGATACCCTTACCGGCGGCGCCCTCGGTCTGATAGGGCCTGACGCTCTGCTCGTAGGACATACCGCTGATAACTCCGTCCGATGCCTGGGTATCGAACTGCACGAAATGAATGTGGACGTTACTCTTGGCAAAACCGAAAAAGGCAGCATCGGTCTCTTCACTATAATATGTGACATCTACCCCGTCACCCACGTTGGCGCGGATGGTGAGTTGCTCCTTGGGTTTCACCCCGGCCAGGATGTCGTCCTTATCCTCGTCAAGCACCAGTAAAGCCCCGGCCGGGTCAACGATGTTGAATTTGCTGTTGAAGCTGATAGGCATAGTCTTAGCCACTATAGTGTATTTCTGCCGCGGCGCTCCCGATGGTATCAAGGAATCGGGGTGATCGGGGTCGGGTTCACCCAACCAGGGTGAGCCGCTGCGATTGGGCGCAAAGGGCGGCCTTTTGCCCAGATGCGGCCGCAACAGGGGGAAAGCGGGCCGTCCGTTGTTGGGATTGAACAGTATCTCCCGCCGTTGTCCAGGGGTGGGCGAAGTATAGTTCACCCACGTGCTTGTTGTTTCAGTTTCAGAAAGATACAGTGGTCCGGGCGCCGTATCCTGCCGAACCCAGTCCCATACCGAGGCGTCATAGCTGCCGGGGACGCCCTGGGGAGGCAATACGCTACGCATCCACTCATCAATGTTTTTCGCAGTTAAAGAGGAAGCGCCGGTTGTCAACGTTTTCCCTGATGGAAGCGTGCGTCCAAGCAGGCCAACGGAGTTCACAGCCGCTGGCGTCAGTCCGCCGCGGTCAGGCAACTCGACCAGCGGTGGCTGGCCTGGCAGGGTTGTCTGGGCTGTCTGCAATGTATCAAATACCCGCCAGAAGGACCACATGCCGCCGACGTAATGATGCGGGAAATGGCAGTGGAACAGGAACTCACCTGCCCCTCGCTGAAGGCCCCCGGCTGCACCTTCCGGCTGAATA
>CAZFEA010000429.1:0-2855 GCA_964518085.1 uncultured Dehalococcoidia bacterium | reverse complement strand
TCCGGGTATGGATGATCTCAAAGCCATGGGCCTCCAGGAACTGCCTGGCCGACCGTTCGTACTCCTGCGTCATGGGCGAAACCATGACCAGTCTTTTCAGTTTCAAGGTTTGGAGCGCCTCAAGGGTCGCGGTGAAGGATGTAGCCGCGGGTACACCGGACTTCTTTTCAATGCGCTTAACTATCTCCGCATCATAATCCAGACCTTTCACGGCGAACAGGGGTGTTCCGTCCAGGGCAATATATCCGACCCCACCCCGAGCCAGGCTCCCCGCGGCCTCATCCAGCTTGGCCAGCGCCACGCCGGCCTCAGCTTCACTGCGGGCGACTATGTCCAGGGTGGCCAGTTTGAGTTCGATGCCGTCGGGCATCACCGAATGAAAATCTACCGCCCAGACGGAAGAGGGAGGGGCCGGACAAATCCGCCCCATGACTCCCCTCCAGCCCACGACGCCGTCCGTTATCCTGTTGTCCATTTCACAATTCTCCCTTCGTGGCGGATTAAAACATGCACGGGAACCAAATGTCAAGGCGCGTGAGGACCGCGCCAATTTTTTGTCGTTCTGTCGCCGCACTGATATAATGCCTGTATCCGAAAAGCAAGTAGCATGAAAAAGACTATCACCACGGAGATGACAACAAATGCCGGACTATAAGTTCACTGTGGTGGTGGAACGGGACGAAGCAGGCCTTTACGTAGCTTCTGTTCCCCTTCTTCAGGGCTGCTATACTCAAGGAGAAACCTATGAAGAGGCGTTGGAGAACATTGAGGATGCTATCAAATTGCATATCGAAGCTCGACGCGCTCTGGGCGAGCCCGTTCCGATAGAAGTGGCCATAGATGAGGTCCAGGTAGTTGCCGCGCCCGTGATGACAACCTGAAGATGCCGCTGCAAATTGAAATTCGGGAAATAATGCCCAATATGCTCGCCCATTTGGTCGAGGGCCGGACATTATGGGCATCGTCGAACAACATACTCTACCGCAGTGATGATGGTGGGAAGACATTCAACAAGGTAGCTGAAGTTCCTGGACCTCCACTCATCCGCCTGCTTGCCCGGTGCAGGTTGTCACAAAGGGCGTTGCGCCTTGGAATCAGAAGCATCAAGAAACTTAAAAGCGGGACAATTCTGGCAATCGCCAACAAGAAACTGTTCCGCTTGAACAATGGCCGTTTTGAGCCGGTATATTCGTTTAGAAGAGGCTTCGGCCCGTTGAGACAGGGCTGGTGCGAGGATGACCGGGGTAACTGTTTCATCAGTGAATACTTCCTGAACAACCGGAGAGACGCGCCGGTCAGGCTGAGCAAATCAAGCGACGACGGCCGCACCTGGACGCCGGTTCATAGTTTCCCAAACGTGCGGCATATTCACCTGGTGCAGTTCGACCCCTACACCGGAACAATCTGGGTGGGCACTGGAGACAGAAACAACGAGTCCAGCATATCCTTTTCCAGGGACGGGGGCGTAACCTGGACCGCCATCGGCGCCGGGGACCAGATATTCCGAGCGGTCAGTTTGATACATACCCAGGACTTTGTCTACTGGGGCACAGATGCTCCTACCCGTCAGAACCATATCTACAGGTATTGCCGGGGCGCCGGCACTGTCGAAAGGCTGGCGCCGGTGTCAGGCCCGGTCCACTACTCCACGGTCCTCAAGAACGGTGTAAAGCTATTTGGCAGCGCCGCCGAGGGCAAGAGCGAGGGCTTCAGCGCCGCATGGGATAACAAGGCCCATATCTGGGCATCGGTCAACGGAACGGACTGGGAAGACCTGGTAAGCTGGCAGAAGGATTTCTGGCCGTACATTCTGGGCTTCGGCCGAATCTATTTTGCTTGTGGTGAAAATGAAGATATAATATATTTCAGCGCTGAGGCGTTAAGAAAAGTTGACGGTTACCTGATGCAGGCAAAAGTATCCCCGGTTTCTCCGTAGATGGTCAAGGAATCCCAGTCGGTTATTGAGATCAGCCGGATTCTCAAGACCAGAGTCGCCTGTATCACCCTGGATATCGAGCAGGACTTCGGCGACCTCTTGAACGAACCCCGCTACGAGGGACTGGATCATATCGGGGAACTGGTCGCCTTTCTCAAACAAAGAAACATACCGGTCACCTGCTTCGTCCAGGCTTCGTTG
Source organism: uncultured Dehalococcoidia bacterium (assembly GCA_964518085.1). GTDB lineage: Bacteria > Chloroflexota > Dehalococcoidia > JACQUA01 > JACQUA01 > JACQUA01. The sequence continues at coordinate 718 of CAZFEA010000429.1, read as the reverse complement.
CTCGAAACCCACCCCACCCGGATCGAAGCGCTGTCCGGAATAGACGCCGAATTGGAACTGCACTCCTATTCGCATCCCCATCCCGGGAAGGGCAATCAAAAGTACCAGATCGAAAAAGGCAGAGAAACCTTCAGGAACTACTTCGGCCGCGACCCGTCGGGCTACCGGGCGCCCCTGGGGGTTATCACCGAGCCAGACTATGAAGTCCTGGCGGCGAACTGCTTCAAGTTTGACTCAAGCATATTCCCTTCCATCCGGCCGGGCACCTTCAACAATCTTGGCAAGCCGATCAAACCTTACTTCGTAGCCGGCCATCGCCTGGTGGAGTTCCCTCTTGCCGTCCTATCTAACCGCCTTCGAATTCCCCTTAGCCTGAGCTACATGAAGCTTTTTGGTCGAGGTTTTCCCTGCCTTCTCAAGGCTTTCAACCTGCCCCATCTCGTTATCTTTAATGCCCACCTTCACGATCTGTTCGCTCTCAGATCGGCCGATGAAATCGACTACCGGCAGGCCTCACCGACAGACCGCTTCATCTTCGACAGGGTCTACCGCAAGTCGTCCGCCGGATCGGGCATGGCTATTTTGGAACAGTTTATCCGCCTTCTCGGCGATAAGGGCTACCATTTCGCCAGACTGGATTCCGTCTACCAGTCCATACCGGGCGTGCTGGCCTCCTGATGGTCGAATCATATAGCATCAGGGAATACCAGCCGAAGGA
>CAZFEA010000428.1:0-2862 GCA_964518085.1 uncultured Dehalococcoidia bacterium | reverse complement strand
CCACGAATCACCCCGCGAGTTCCATCAATCATGAATAACGATGTCCCCACAGGCGAGGACGCCTGGAAAGGACCGAACGGAGAAACTTCAGGGTCGTCACGATGTCCCCACAGGCGGGGACGCCTGTGATACCGGTGGCGGGCGCGTGTTCACACTGTAATACCGGGGGTGGGCGCCTGTTCACACTTCTACCACCACCGGCAAAATGAGCGGCCGCCTCCCGGTCTCCTGGTGAAACAGTTTGCTCAGTGCTTCCTTCACCTTGTTATGGATAAAGCTGGTTTCCAGCGGTTTGTTGCCGGAATGGTCCAGCGACTTAAGGAGCAACTGGCGTCCTTTCTCCATGAGCGACTCGGTTTCTCCCGCCTCAGCAAAGCCCCGGGAGACCAGGTCCGGTATGCCTACCATCCGTCCGGTGGACCGGTCAATGGCGATTACCGCCAGGACAATGCCATCTTTGGCCAGAAGTTGCCTATCACGCAGAACGACGCCGCTGACCGCGCCGACGCTCAAGCCGTCTACATAGACATTCCCCGCATCCACTTTTTCCACCACCCTTGCCTTTTCCCGGGTTATTTCAAGAACGTGTCCGTCTTCGAGCACGAGGGTGTTCTCTTCAGGAATGCCCAGGGACCTGGCCAGTTGAGCGTGCAGACTTAAATGACGGTACTCGCCGTGAATCGGGACAAAATACTTGGGTTTGACCAGGGAGATCAATAGTTTCAATTCTTCCTGGCCGCCGTGGCCGTGGACGTGGACCGGAGACAGCTTGTCATAGACTACGTTGGCCCCCTGACGGAAGAGATTATCGATAGTCCGGTTGATAAGGGCCTCATTACCCGGGATGGGTGTGGCGGAGATGACCACCGTGTCCCCGGGGATTATCTTGATGTACTTGTGGTCCAGATTGGCGATGCGCACCAGGGCCGAGGTAGGTTCGCCCTGGCTGCCGGTAGTCAGCATCAGCACCTTATCCGGCGGCAGCCTGTGTACTTCCTCCAGCCGGCAGAAAATGCCCGGCGAAGCCTTTAGATAGCCCAGTTCCTGCGCCATCTTGGTGATCTCAATCATGCTCCGGCCGGCGATGCAGACGCTCCGGCCGTATTTCTCAGCGGCCTGGATCACCTGCTGGATGCGTGAGACCAGAGAGGCAAAAGTGGTTATGATGATGCGTCCCGGCGCCTCGGCAATGATCCGTTCCAGGGCCTTGCCCACGACCTGTTCCGAGGGAGTGTAGCCGGGCACCTCAACGTACGTTGAGTCCGAAAGAAGCAGCAATACCCCTTTTTCCCCCGCCAGGGCCAAACGCGAAAAGTCGCTGCCTTTCCCGCTGACCGGGGTATAGTCCAGCTTAAAATCGCCGGAGTGGACGACGGTCCCCAGGGGCGTTTCGATGATCAGTCCGCTGGAATCGGGGATGCTGTGGCATACGCCGAAAAACTGTACTTTGAATTTGCCAATAGTAAAGGTCTCGCCGGGGGCCACCGTTTTCAGTTTGGCGCGGTTGAGGAGGCGGTGCTCTTTCAGTTTTACGGTGAGCAGACCCTGGGTGAGGCGGGTGGCATAGACCGGCACCGGCAGTTCCGGCAAGATGTAAGGAAGGGCGCCGGTATGGTCTTCATGCCCGTGGGTGATGATGATGGCCCGGACTTTATCCCTGTTTTGCTTCAGGTAGCTAATATTCGGTATGACAAGGTCAACCCCCAGCATCTCCTCTTCGGGAAACATCAGTCCGCAATCGATAACGATGATGTCACCGTCGCACTCCAGGGCCATCATGTTCTTCCCGATCTCTCCCAGGCCTCCTATGGCGATCAGTTTTAGCCTGTCTTTGTCCCCGGAGGCTCCCCCCTTCAGCCGCGACCCGGCTTTTCTGATTCCCCGGAAAATAGCCGGTATCACAGGCGTCCCTGCCTGCGACACAGCGTTTTCGTTCGTGCGTTGCGAGCTTAGCTCATGGGCGTCTATTTCTGTATTCATCTTGTCAGCTATCAAAACAGGTTGAGCTGTTTGATAGGCTCTTTCTTTTCTTCGCCCTCGCCAGGCTGGGCCAGCAATTGGGGCAATTTCAATATATCGGCTTCTATGGTTTTCCTGAGACTTCCCTGGTGCAGGGCTGCGGCGGGGTGGTACATGGCGAAGTATATTACCCCGTTCCCTCTTCGCCATGCGCCGTGGGCCTTGCTCATGGTCTCTCCGGGGAAGAAGCGGGCCAGGGAGTACCTGCCCAGGGTAATGATGACTTTGGGCCGGATGGTCAGCAGTTGCTGGTCGAGATGTTTCCGGCAGGCTTGGATCTCGCCCGGCAAAGGGTCGCGGTTACCCGGCGGGCGGCACTTGACCATGTTGGTTATGAAAACGCCGGCGCGTTTGAGATTGATGGATTTCAGGAGTTCATCCAGGTAATTGCCTGCCGCACCACAGAATGGCCGGCCCTGCTGGTCTTCGTGCCATCCCGGCGCTTCGCCGACAAACATTACTTCAGCATTGTCGGGCCCTTCGCCGGGCACAGCCAGCGTTCTGGATTGCGACAGGGCGCAGTCCTGGCACACCACGATGCGCTTATGTAGTTCGGTTAAGTTAGACACGTTAGCCTCCGGATCTGTCCCGGCTGGCGACACCGGTACCACAGGCGGCCCTGCCTGGGAGACCGCACCGGCAGCCTGGAAAGCCTGTCGTACCGGTAACACAAGCGGCCCTGCCTGTGAAACATGACGCGGCTCCTGAACAATTGCATTTTGGTTATTGTCTGCGCGCCGGGACAAAGGACTATTTCAAGTTCGGATAATATCATAGGGACATTGGGCCGTCAATGGAAAAGACATTGTTGTTACGAAAATGTCGCCGTCTCCCCCTTTTTCA
>CAZFEA010000427.1:0-2867 GCA_964518085.1 uncultured Dehalococcoidia bacterium | reverse complement strand
GGGATTTAAGAAACAGGCGAAATCCCCCTGTATCCCCCTTTTGCGAAAGGGGGAGCGGCTACGCCATCATTGTTAACTATTTCAAACGTTCTATGCGCAGCAGGGTGGTGTCGCGCCCGAAGACCAGGGCCAGGAACCAGTCCATCAGCACCCGCGTCCGGTTGTAGTATCCCTTCATGATAGTCAGGTAGGCGATCAGCCACAGGACGCGGGCGGCGAACCCGTGGAGTCGGAGGAAGTACAGCTTGGCCACCGCGGAGCCGGCGCCCAGGGAAACGATTTCCCCCATGTTGTTGTAGTTGAAAGCTGTCCGGGGCCGGCCCCTGATGTCGGCCACAATGTTCCGGGCGGCGCATTTCGCCTGGCGAACGGCAATGTGGGCCCGGGGTGGAAGGACTTCACCGCCAACCCGCAGATGGGCATTATCGCCGACGGCGAAAACCCCGGGAAAGCCGGGCAAGCCAAGATTCCGGTCGACGATCAGCCGTCCGGTTTCATCCCTGGCGACGGGCAGTCCTGAGACAACGCTGTTGGCGACCACTCCGGTCAGCCAGATAACGGTGCGCGCCGGCGTCACTTCGGTTTCGTTGATCCGTACCCAGCTATCGCCGATGTGGGTGATGCGGGAGTTGAACATTACCTCCACGCCCTGGCGGGTGATGGCCTTGAGGGCGGCGGCGGCGAGTGCGGGGTCCATCTCGCTGAGGATGGCGGGCCCCTGCTGCACCAGGAGTACCCGGATGGCGCCGGGCGAGATGCCGGGGTAGTGCTTCGGCAGGGTCTTCCGGACAAAGGAGGCGACTTCGGCCACCATCTGGACGCCGGTGTGGCCGCCGCCGGCCACGACAAAGGTCAGCAGCGGCTCACGGAGGCGGGGGTCAGGCTCGGCATCGGCGTTTTCGAACTGCCGGATGATGTGGTTGCGCACCATAATGCCATCATGCAGGTCTTTCAGGACCAGCACCCGCTGCCCGGCCTCCGGCAGGGTAGTCATGTCGGTGGTGCTGCCCAGGGCGATCACCAGGTAGTCGTAGGACAACCGGCCGTGGTCCGTGATCACCGTCCGCCCGGCCAGGTCGATGGATTCCACCGATGCCAGGATAAAGTTGAACCTTTTGCTGCCCCTCAGCCGGCGTATCGGGTAGGCGATGTGGCGGGTCTCGATGCGGCCGACAGCGACCTCGTGGAGAAACGAGGTGAACATGAAGAAGTTTTCGTTGCTGACGAGGGTGATGTTAACGCCCGGTTCGTTCCGAAGAGCTCTTTCCAGATGCAAAGTGGTATATACTCCGGCGAAGCCGCCGCCAAGGACCAGGATGTTAGTACTTACTTTCATAAATAACAGGACACATTTCCTCTCCCCTTGCGGGAGAGGATTAAGGTGAGGGGTTCTCCCCGCTCCGGCAATCCGGGCCGGCCGGGAGCGATTTGCCAAGCTTCTCCTTCAAGAGGCCTGCGGCGAGCCTGACCAGGAAGCGGGGATTGAGGCAGGTCAGAAGGATCCTGGTGTAGCTGTAGCTCCCGGTGAACAGACCCCAGATAATGCGGTTGAAAGGCTTGTACCGCCGTTCTTCCTGCCACTCCTGGCTGGCGGCGCGCGAATGGGTACGGATGAAGGCCGGTGAGTTCTTGACGCGGTAGCTTATCTGGAAAAACAGCTTGCCGACGTAGTTATCCCTGGTTATCGCCCGGCACAGCGGCAGGTAATGGCGGCGGAAATCAGACGCGGCTATGCCATGGTAGACGGCCGTATAGGCCGCCTGCCGGGCGGTGACCAGGGCAGATCCTATCCCGTCCTTGTAGACCCGGGCGCAGGCGGCATCGCCGATGGCGACGTACCCGTCTCCGCAAGGATTGGTCGCCGGCCCGGTTACCGCCCTGGGCTTGCATCCGCAGCAACGCTGGTAATCGAAGGGCATCACCTTCTTCACCAACTCGTGGCCGAGAAAATCCTCGACATCGGGGGCAGAGTCAGTTCCTCCCAGGAGCGAGACATTGATATAGTCGCCCTTGGGCACCAGCGTGCCGAAAACCAGCGGGGAGTGGGGGATGAGAAAGACCTGGACACAGGAAGAAAAGTGCCGCCGCACCACCTCGCGCCCGGCGTAGAGCTCGTCCTGGGACATGAGATGCGTCGGAGGCACGACATAGTCAATGCCGGAGAACTGCATGGAAGGAAACTTGACCCCCTGGGCGAGTACCACCAGGTCGTAGTCCGTCTCCTGGTCACCGGTGATGACGGTTGGACGCGGGAAGGCGATAAACCTGTCCACTTTTTTGTTGACGATGGCGGCCCCACGCTTCCCGGCCTCATTCAGCAGGAAATAATCGAAGCTCTGCTCCGGGGGTATAGCCCGCAGCAGCGGCCCCGCGGCGCGGTAAACGCTGTAGATATCCCCGGCGGGGTCCGGATTCGATATGTCAATGGTCCCGTAAGGACTGTGCAGCCGGTAGGAGGTGAGCCGGGTCTGGACCACTTCCTCGGGGACTTTGAGGCCGAGGGACCGCATATTGCCTATTGCCCGGGAGGACAGGACTCCGGCGCAGCGGTTGCAGCCCCCCGGCCCCGAAGTGGCGAAACTGCGTTGCTCGTAAATGGTGATATCGAGCTTCAAGTTTGCGGCGGCGGCGTACCGGGAAAGGAAGAGGGCAAAGAAGCTGCCGGCGGGCCCTCCCCCCACGACGCCTACCCTGGAGCCGGGTTTCAATGTCTTATTGGTTTTCATTTCGCCTGACAACGGGAACACCCTCCGCCCCAATAATACCATATTCCAGGTGTGTGTCTAACAGGACGCCGAATCCTATTGATAATGCCCTCATATTGGTTTACACTGCGGTTGTGGCACCGAAAGGCAACGAGCGCAGGC
>CAZFEA010000426.1:631-2881 GCA_964518085.1 uncultured Dehalococcoidia bacterium | reverse complement strand
CGGACGGGCTAATCATTAATCACCTTTTGGCTCCGGCTTGTCCGGGTTAGGATTTAAGAATATGTTCAAATGGTTAGGAAGCCTGCTGGACTCCAACGAGAAAGCGGTAAAAAGCCTCAGTCCGGCAGTTGAAGAAATAAATGGTCTCGAACCCGGCTACCAGAAGCTGGATGACGCCGGCCTCCTGGACAAGACAGAAGAATTCAAGAACAGGCTGGCCGGGGGGTCCACGCCCGACGACCTGCTCCCGGAGGCCTTTGCCGCGGTGCGCGAGGCGGCCCGACGGAACATCGGACAGCGTCATTACGACGTCCAGTTGATGGGAGGCATGGTCCTGCACCAGGGAAAAATTGCCGAAATGAAGACCGGCGAGGGCAAGACCCTGGTAGCCACACTGCCCCTGTACCTCAATTCGCTTCTCGGTCGCGGCGCTCACCTGATCACGGTCAATGATTACCTGGCCAAACGTGACGCCCGCTGGATGGGGCCGATCTACCACGCCCTGGGGGTGACGGTCTCCACCATCCAGCACGAGGCTTCTTTTGTTTATGACCCGGCATTCGAGGGTCCCGATGAACGCTGGCCCGGCTTGAGGCCGGTGACCCGGCAAGAGGCCTACCGGGCGGACATCACCTATGGGACCAATAACGAGTTCGGTTTCGACTATCTCCGGGATAACATGGTGGTGGACCTGTCCCAGATGGTGCAGCGTCCGCTCTACTACTCCATCGTTGACGAGGTGGACAACATCCTCATCGATGAAGCCAGGACCCCCCTGATCATCAGCGGCGCCGCCGAGGAGCCCGCGCAGAAGTACTATGCTTTTGCCAGGATGATGCCCCAACTGGTCAAAGAGGAAGACTACAAGGTTGATGAGAAGCTGAAGGCGGTCTCGTTGACTGAGGCCGGCACCTCCAAAGTCGAGAGCAACCTGAGACGGCTGGGATTGTTGAAAGCGCCCAGCATTTATGACCCCTCCAACTATTCGCTGACCCATTACCTGGAATCGGCCTTGAAGGCCCATGTCCTGTTCCGGCGCGACCGGGACTACGTGGTAAAGGACGGGCAGGTGATCATCGTCGATGAGTTTACCGGGCGGCTGATGTTCGGCCGGCGGTATTCCGAGGGCCTGCACCAGGCCATCGAGGCCAAGGAAGGAGTCAAAATACAGAAGGAGAGCGTCACCCTGGCGACGGTCACCTTCCAGAACTATTTCCGCATGTATGAAAAGCTGGCCGGCATGACCGGTACCGCCGCCACCGAGGCCGAAGAGTTCCACAAGATTTACAAGCTTGAAGTGGTGACTATCCCGACCAACAAGCCCATGATACGGTCGGACAATGCCGATCAGATCTACAAGAGCGAAGAAGGCAAGTTCCGGGCGGTGGCCCTGGAAGTGGAAAAGTACTACCGGGAAAACCGACCGGTACTCATAGGGACGGTATCCATTGAGAAATCCGAGCACCTGAGCGAACTGATGAAGAGAAAAGGCGTCCCTCACCAGGTGCTGAATGCCAAATACCACGAGAAAGAAGCCGCCATTATCGCCCAGGCTGGAAGACTGGCGGCGATTACCGTGGCCACCAACATGGCAGGCCGGGGTGTTGACATAATCCTTGGCGGCAATCCCGAAGGCCGGGATCCCGCCGAATGGGAAGCGGAGCACCACCAGGTTATTGAAGCTGGGGGACTTCACATCATCGGCACGGAAAGGCACGAGGCACGCCGTATTGATAACCAGTTGCGGGGCCGCGGCGGCCGGCAGGGTGACCCGGGGAGTTCCAGGTTCTTCGTTTCGCTGGAAGACGACATCGTCCGCCGTTTTGGCGGAGACCGAATCAAAGGGCTGATGGAATGGGCCGGCATGGACGAAGAGACCCCCATAGAACACTCCATGGTCTCCAAGGCCATCGAAAACGCCCAGGTCAAGGTGGAGGGTTTCCATTTCGACATGCGCAAACACCTGGTTGACTACGATGACGTGGTCAACAAGCACCGTGAGGTTATTTACGCCGAACGCAAGAAGATTCTTAGTGGCGCTGACTTGAAAGCCAACATACAGGACATGGTAACGGCGGAAATCGAAGACCTGGTTAACAACTATTTGCCCGAAGGCGGAGAAAACTGGGATTTCGAGGGCCTGTGCAAGGATGTCGAGGCAATATTGCCGCTGCCCCCGGAATTGAGCGCTGCCACTATTGCCCAGCTAATGAAAGACTATTCATTATATTATTCAATATTTTTTCTTTT
>CAZFEA010000426.1:0-621 GCA_964518085.1 uncultured Dehalococcoidia bacterium | reverse complement strand
CCAATTCCGGGAAAACGAAATGGGGCCGGAAAATACCCGGATCCTGGAAAGGCTGGTCATGCTGCGCACCATTGATAGCCTGTGGGTGGAACACCTGACGGCCATGGAGCATATGCGCCAGGGCATCGGCCTGGTAGCGGTGGGTCATACCGACCCACTGATCGCCTACAAGAAGGAAGGCCACGCCCTTTTCCAGAGCCTGCTTTCCAACATCAGGCATGATGTAGCCCATGACATCTTTCACCTGAGCATCGTCAAGGAACACACGCCGGCGCGTCCCAGGACCCCGGTGACCGAAGGCCGGCAGGCCGAGCAAAAGAAGGCCATGGTAACCGCCGGCGGCAAGGTGGGCCGCAATGACCCCTGCCCCTGCGGCAGCGGGAAGAAGTACAAGAAGTGTTGCGGGGTGTGAGGGGAAGGCAAGAGGTAACAGGTAACAGCCGCTACCAGCCCGTAGGGGCGATGCCAGGGGGGAGTGGGGTATCGGGGTGGGGGCGGCTCGCCCGCCTGCTCTCCAGTCGAACAGTCTGAACCGTCAAACGCTCCGTAGCGGCACGCTGCCGCGCGCCGCTACGCCACGAAATTCCCCCAGACGAGGTCTTTTCCGGACGGCATTTAGGG
>CAZFEA010000425.1:0-2885 GCA_964518085.1 uncultured Dehalococcoidia bacterium | reverse complement strand
GCACCGGAAACCTTGATGGCATTCTCCACCGCACCGGCGCCATGGCTGACCGCTTCTTCAACTACTTCGGTGGATGCACGGTGTGCCGCGGCATTATTTCCTTCGAAGGCGCCGTGTTCGCCGCGCGGACTACCTTCGGGCTGGTGCCTCCGGCTCCGGGTCCCGAAAGCTTATTACAGTCCAGGCTGGTTATCATGTGGGGGATGAATCCGGCCGAGACCATATTTGGCACCAATACCAACTGGTACCTGGCCCTGGCCAAAGAAAAGGGCGCCCGGTTTGTCTTTGTTGACCCGCGTTTCAGCGACTCCGCTGCTGCCCTGGCCGACCGCTGGATTCCCATTTTGCCCGGCACCGATACCGCCATGCTGATTGCCATGGCCACGGTTTTGATCGAAGAAAAGCTTTGTGACCAGGCATACCTCAAACGCGACACTTGCGGTTTTGAAGCCTTCCGCGACTATTGCCTGGGCGTCAAAGACGGGGTGCGCAAGACACCGGCCTGGGCGGAGAAGATTTGTGGTGTTGCCGCGGAAACCATTGCCGGGCTGGCCCGGGAATATGCCGCCTCGCGGCCCGCGGACCTGCGGGGTGGCTGGGCGCCGGGCAGGACGGCCTTCGGCGAGCAGTTCCACCGGGCCTGCATCGCCCTGGCGGCCATGGCCGGCAATATCGGCGTTCCGGGCGGTGGCCCGGGCTGCTGGATAAACCAGAACTTTTTGCAGACCCTGGGCGTGGCCAACCTCCCGGTGCAGGAAAAACCGGCGCGGGTCTGCGCCATAGCCTCCTGGCGCTGGGCGGATGCCGTCATCAAGGGCACTGCCGGAGGCTATCCCAGCGATATCAAGATGATTTATTCCATCGGGGGAGACCGGCTGAACCAGGGAGGCGATATCAACAAGGGGGTCAAGGCCCTGAAACAGGTGGAATTCGTGGTCACCCAGGACCAGTTCCTGACACCGCTGGGCCGCTTTGCCGATATCGTGCTGCCGGTCAACACCCATTTTGAACGGGACGACGTCCAGACCCCCCATCACCGCGGATATTACCTGATTTATAATCACAAGGTTATCCAGTCCCTGTACGAGTCCAAGTCGGACCTGGAAATCCTGACAGGACTGGCTGACCGGCTGGGCATGGCCGGTTTCAACGACCGGTCGGAGGGCGAATGGCTGGAAAAACTCATGAGCAAAGCGCCGGTCGGGGCGGAGACACTGAGCCGCCAGGGGGTGTACCGCTTTGCCTCATTTCCAGGCCAGGTGCCTTTCCAGGAGTTTATCGCCGACCCGGACAAAAATCCTTTGCCTACCCCTTCGGGAAAGATAGAGCTTTTTTCCGAAATGCTGGCCGCCAGGGGTCAGGCACACCTTCCGCCGGTACCGCAGTATGTAGAGGAATGGGAGGGTCCTGGCCATCCAACCGCCGGCGAATACCCGTTGCTCATGGTTACCACGCATACCCGCAAGGGGGTTAACTCGACCTTTGATAACATTTCATGGCTCAGGGAACTGGAACCGCACGCGCTATGGATCAACCCCGGTGATGCCGGAGAGAGGAACATCAGCGAGGGTGACCGGGTTAAAGTGTACAACGGCCTGGGCGCCCTGGTGATCCGGGCCAGGATAACTGCGCGGGTGGCGCCGGGTGTGGTGGCGATGAACCAGGGCGCCTGGTACCAGCCCGGGGAAAACGGCGTCGAAAGAGGCGGCTCGGTAAACGTGCTGTGCAGGGATACCATCTCCCCGGGGGAAGCGGCGGCCACCAACGGGATAGTTGTTCAGGTAGCCCGGCAGGAAGAATAAGTGCAACTGGGGTTCTATTTCGACCAGCAGCGCTGCGTGGGCTGCTATACCTGTGCGGTCGCCTGCAAGCAATGGCACCGGATCGATGCCGGGCCGGCATCGCTGCGGCGGGTAGAGACCCGGGAGGAAGGCCATTTCCCCCTGGTGCAGGTAACGCACCTCTCCATTTCTTGCGGCCACTGCGAACGCCCCGCCTGCGTTCCCGCCTGCCCGACCGGGGCCATCCGGAAACGGACCGAGGACGGAGTTGTGGTGGTGGAGCGGGGTCTCTGTATCCCTGGCTGCCGCAGTTGTTCCTACGCCTGTCCTTATGGGGCGCCACAGTTTCGGGATGACCGGTCAAGGATGGAGAAGTGCGACCTGTGCCTGGACAGGATCAAGGAAAATCAGAAGCCTTTGTGTGTGGCCTCTTGCCCCTTGCGGGCGCTGGACGTTGCTCCCCTGGAAGATTTGAAAAGGCTGTACGGGGGAGTTCAGCAGGTCTCCAGCTTCCCGGACCCTTCGCGAACACGGCCGGCCATTATCTTCCGTCCCAGGCGATAGAAGCGGCGCCAGGTAAGCGCCCATCGGAATTCGCCTGCGATTGCTTTGGATGTCATCCCGAACTTCCCCGGAAAACAACCGGTACCACAGGCGGCCTTGCCTGTGAGACATCGTTTTCATCCGGGGTTGTGAGCGCAGCTCATAGGCGTTTGCTCAGAAAATGTCGCCATCTCCCCATTTGAAAAAGGGGGAAAAAGGGGGATTTAAGAAACAGTCAAAATCCCCCTGTATCCCCCTTTTGCGAAAGGGGGAGGTAAACTGGGTCTCCTCTCCCCCTGCGGGAGAGGATTAAGGTGAGGGGGGCACCCTCACCCCTTCGACTTCGCTCAGGGCAGGCTCTGACCCTCTCCCGTCGAGGGAGAGGGAAACCGCAATTCCGTGAAATGGCGTTTTTCATCCTTCATGGTGCCCGCTGCAAGCGAGCATGGGTGTTTCTTTTGGAATCTCGCTATTCCGGTATTCGTGAGATCCTGAAGCAACTTCACCACGACATTGATGGATCAATCGCTGATTTGGGTGCCAACCCCCTTGCACTGGTGA
>CAZFEA010000424.1:0-2890 GCA_964518085.1 uncultured Dehalococcoidia bacterium | reverse complement strand
CAATCTTCGCCCTGAAGACTGCCGTAGACGGGCGCCCGTTTTCGGAAGAGCTCTGGCAATGGAAGTTCGAGACCGGCCCGGTAAGGCCGGCCCAGATCTTTGTCGTCGACGGCCAGAATGGCATCGCCGGCCTGCGAATCTTCATTATCGAGCGCCTGAAGGTCATGGACAAGACCATGACGGCAGGACTGGGAGTGGAGGTGATGGTGCACCCTGACTACCGGCGCTTTCGAATTGCTTCGCTTATGGCCGCTGAAGGTTTCGAGTCCATGCTCAAAAAAGGCGTGCCCATCTTACTCGGCTTCCCCAACGAGGCGGCCTACAAGGTGTACTCGAAAACCCGTCCCAATTGGGGACCGGTATGCGTCATCCCCCTATCGGTCAAGCCACTCAATTTCGATAAGATCATTGGCCATTATACCGGCAGCCGGTTTGCCAGGCGCATTGCCGGGACGGTTGCCAAGCTGGGATGGTCAATCGTCGCCAGGGAACGGCGTTCCGGACCTGCCACCCTGGACATCCAGCAAATCGAGTCCTTCGATGCCCGTTTCGATGTTCTGTGGCGGGAAACCTGTTACACCTACGAGATTGGGCTGGTCCGCGATAGCGCATTTCTGAATTGGAGGTTTGCCAACCATCCCCGGAACTATACGATTTTCGCCGCCGCAAGCGGTGATAAGATATGCGGCTACATGGTCTTGAAGAATGACGAGATGTTCAACCTCCGGTTGGGACTCATCGTGGATACGCTAACGTTGCCCGACGAGACCGTTGCCGCCGCCCTCATAACCAGAGCGGTCGACCACTTCCGGAAGCAAAACGTTGATGCCATCGGCTGTTTGATGCTCAAGCATGCTCCCTATTTCAAGACTCTGAGGAAAGCCGGCTTTCTGGCCATTCCAACCAGGTTCAGCCCCAAGAGGTTTTTCTTTGGTGTGCAAATGCAACCCGGGGTAGCCTCGCGGGAACAGGTCTATGATTGCCGGCGCTGGTATCTCACCTTTGCAGACATTGATATCACGTAGACTATGAGAATTCTTCACATCCAGAACACGGACTGGCTCAAACGAAACCCGGCGCAGCAGCACCATCTAGCGGAAATGCTATCCCTCCGGGGACACGAAATCAGAGTAATCGATTTCGATATCCTCTGGCGGCATGGGCCGAAAGGATTGCGGTCCAGGAGGCAGGTTTTCGAAAATGTGAGCAAAATCCACAAGGGGGCAAGGGTAACCGTCATCCGCCCCCCTATCATAAAGGTCCCTATCGTGGACTACGTTTCCTTGTTCATCTCCCAGCGCGGGGAAATTGACCGGCAAATCAGGGAATTCCGGCCAGACATCATCATCAGTCCCGGGCTGGTCAGCTACCTGGCGGGGCACGCCGCCAGAAGGCACGGCCTGCCCTTCGTCTTCTACTGGATAGATGTCATCCACCGGTTGATCCCCTTTAAGTTTCTCCAGCCTATTGGTTGGTGGTTGGAAAGGCGCACGCTGAAAATGGCCGACCGGGTCTTGACGATAAACGAAGAGCTGAGGGACTACGTCATACGCCTGGGCGCTGATCCCGGCCGCACCCAGGTCATCCGGGCAGGCATCGATCTTGAGAAGTTCGATCTTTCGTTGACAGGCCAGGCTGTCCGCTCCCAGTACGGGCTGGCCGACCACGATTTTGTACTCTTCTTTATGGGCTGGCTCTACGATTTCTCAGGGCTGAAGGAAGTTGCTGAAACACTCTTACAGGGCCAGAACGGCGCCGGACCCAGGCTGCTCATCGTGGGGGAGGGCGATGCCTACGAGGAACTCAAGCGGATCAGCCGGCGGGCGGATGCGGGAGGCAGGATAATCATGACCGGTAAGAAGCCCTACAGTGAGATCCCGGGGCACATTGCCGCCGCGGACATCTGTCTGCTGCCGGCATACAACAACGACATCATGCGAAATATTGTACCGATCAAGCTCTATGAATATTTGGCCATGGGCAAGCCCGTCATCGCCACCCGGTTGCCCGGGGTCATGCGAGAGTTCGCTGACGGCAACGGAGTCGTATATGTCGACAGACCGGAAGACGTTGTCAGCAAGGCCATTGAACTCAAGAACGCCGGGGCGATTGCCGAACTGGGCCGGAAGGCAAGGCGATTCGTGGAACGGAATAGCTGGGACAAGATTGCCGACGCCTTCGAGGCGGTCCTCCGAGAGTCCATCTCCGACAAACACAAAAGTCCGAATACGTAATCCTACGTATTTGCACAGCTTGCAAAAGGCGTATCATTATAGGTAATTGCGTGGCGGCGGAAGAAAGGCTTATTCCCAATTTCCGAAGGCATCGGATAGCAACAACCTGGAGGTCATTCTGAGAAGGAGGTATTCGACAAATGTCAGAAGACCGGAACTCATGGCTAAACCGAGAAGGTATCACCCGCAGGGCATTCCTACAGAGCAGTGTTGGCGCGGGACTCATCGTTCTGGCCGCCGGGGGCGCCGGGGCCGCCTTATTGTCGTGCAAGCCGGCCGCGCCGCCGATGCCAGACATGACGGTCACGTCCAGCCTGGACTTTAACCACACCCATAATGTGATTATCCCGGGCGCAGACATAACCAACGCTCCCAGTTCCAAGACGTACACCAGTGACGGGGCAACCCATCAACATGCTATAACCCTGACCCAGGCCCAGTTCGACCAGATCAGGGACGGGCAGACAGTAACCGTCACATCCACCCAAACGGGAGCTACGCCGCACAGCCACACGTTTACCATAAAGCGACCTTAGACGCAAAGACTGGCGACGGTCACTCATTTCTTCCGTAAAGAGGAATTTTTTTGGGGGGGGAATTGAGGCGAACTTAAGGAGTCGGCAACCCGTCCCGTCCGGCACCCTGATGGTGCCGAA
>CAZFEA010000423.1:0-2895 GCA_964518085.1 uncultured Dehalococcoidia bacterium | reverse complement strand
ATTGAATCTCTCCGTTGTCCCCATTCATAATCTCTGTAATCTGTCTCCAATCTCAGTAATCTATTAACCAATTCCGATCTATCGATGGAGTTCTGCCACACAATATTTCTTGGTTCCGGCTTGTCCGGGCTAAGGATCGGGATTCAGGATTTGGTACCCGGTGCATGGTTCTTGACCAGTATCCGGGTTTCCAGCATTGTCCCGCAGCCGGGGCAGATGAATTCCTCCAGGAAGACTCCCGGATGTTCGGATACCAGGGGCACGACTTCGCTCAACAGGCGTTCACGCCTGACGGCGTTCCTTCTCCAGTCGGCCCCGGCGGGACAGATGTCTTTGCCGCAAGCGGTGCAGCTTATGTGTTTCTTGGATAGGGCCAGATATTCGTTGATCCTGGTTACCGGGTCGGTATTCATTGTCGGCTCAAATTATGTTCACCCTCACCCTAACCCTCTCCCGTCAAGGGAGAGGGGAGTCCCTCCCGCCTCCGGTCAATCGTTGTTGTTTCAACCGCGTCCGCAGTTCGCCGGTCTCACTGGCGCGCACTTCCAGTGTTTCCGGATCGACTGTCACGCCATATGCCTGGTGGGCCTTTTCTATTGAGACCACGCCCTCGGCCACATCCCGGGCAACGGCCCGGGGGTCGCGGTCCAGGGGGTCGCCATAGCCTCCGCCGCCGGGCATGCCCGCGTAGATCACGTCACTGTCCTCCATCTTCTGGGTCAGCTCGTCTTCAGCCAGGGAAAACGCTTTGCCCGCGATCTCGCCAAAAGAAGGCACCCGGGAGCGGAGTTGCCGGTTTACATCGGTATCCCGTTTGATGATCACTTCGGTGGCAGAGCCGGGATAGCCTCCCGAGGCGCCCCAGGCCGGGATGAACTTGCCCAGGTACGGGGTCACCGCCTCGAAATCCAATGCCTTATGCGGCTTCAGGCAGACCTCACCGGCCAGCCCGCCGCGGAATTTGCCGGGGCCTTCAGAGTCCTGGCGAAGACCTCGCTTGAGGACCAGGACGGGATACCTCTGTTCCGAGGTCTCGACATCCGGGATGGAGGAGGTGGTGGAGGCGGCGATGTTGGTCACGTGCTCGCCGTCCTTGTCAATGCGCGCGCCACCGCCCTGCATGGTCCCGTACATCTGGTTCATGAAAAAGGTCCTTCCGGCGGCGTCCCTGCCATGGAACGTGGTCAGGGCGATGCCTTCGCCCCACGCCGCCGAAACCCTGCTTCTTTCAGGAAAACCGGTATTTATCAACGCCTGGTTCAGCGCCCCCATTACCAGGTCCTGGACGCGCCAGGCGGCGGCGGTGGAAGCCCCGGAACAGGCTACCGGCGGCCGGCAATTGACGATCGTCCCTTCGGGCGCGATGACCTTGAGCGGCCGCAGGGCGCCCTCATTGGCTTCGACATCGGGAATCAGCATGCAGAAGACCATGTTGTGGACCAGGGCCATGGTCACTCCCAGGGTGCAGTTGATCAGGCTGGGCGCCTGCGGGGCGCTGCCGGTGAAATCGAAGGTCATCTCACCATTTTTTATGGTCAGTAGGCACTTCAGGAGATAAATCCCATGGTAATCGATGTAGTTGCTGAACTCGAAGATGCCCTCGGGCAGCGAGCGGATCCTGCTTCTGACCTTTTCTTCGGTGAAGAGGATCATCTCATCGTAGCAAGCGCGCAGGGTTGCCAGGCCATACCGCTCCACAAGCTGAAGAAGCTTGGACCTGGCGGTGTTGTTGGCGGCGATCTGGGCGGTCAGGTCCAGGGCCTGGTAGGCCGGGACCCTCACATTCAAAAGGAAGAGATCGAAGACGTCCCGGCGCAACTTGCCGGCTTCGACTATTTTCACCGGGGGAATTTTCAGTCCTTCGCTGAACCAGTCGGTGGCCCGGGGAAAATGGCCGGCGGCCGCGGCGCCGATATCCAGGTGATGGGTGGCGCAGCCCGACCATCCGACCAACTCGTCGCCATAATGGATGGGCGCCACCACGCAGACGTCGGGCTGGTGCAACGCCCCGTCGTAGGGGTTATTGACCATGACCTGGTCTCCGGGGAAAATGCCGGGGTCCCGGCCAAGCTTATTGATCACCGACCTGATCAGCAGCGTGGTAGTGGTGCCGTGCCGGGGAATCCAGGCGGAATAGATAATGGTCCGGGTCTTTTCGTCGGTGATGTTGAACCCGATGTCCTTGGCTTCGACGATGACCGGCGAGGCGGCCGTCCGTTGCATGGTCACGCCGGCCTCGTAGGTGATCTGGCGAAGCTTGTTCTGGAGGACTTCCAGGGTTACCGGGTCGAGCGCCCGCCCCGGTAACCGCATGTTCCCCATGCCGCCCTGGAGTATCGGGTTAGTCATCCGAAGTAGTTCAGCTTCCGTACCAGGCTTACGTAATCGGCGATGCCCTCTGCCAGGTCATATTTCGGGGTATAACCAAGTTCCTCCCGGGCGCGGGAAAGATCATAGTAAAAAAGGCGGAGATGCCCAACGCCCAGGAAGTCCTGGCCCGGTCCGATGGAAATCCTGGCGCCGGGCACGGCCTGGCGAACGGCATCGGCATACTCATTATAGCTATGGAGCTTACCGCCGCTGATATGGAACCGGCGATGTTTGAGCTGCTCCGCAAAGCAGGCCAGGACCAGCGCCCGGCCTGTGTCACGGTTGTAGACAAAGTCCGACCTTCCCTCGCCCCCCTGGGGAATGACCATTTCTTTTCCCTGGAGGGCATTATCAACCATGCGCGCCAGGTAGGCCATGGGGCCGTGGGTCAGCTTGCCCGGCCCATAGGTGTGGCCGAAACGGAGGGCCACGAAGTCGAGGCCGTAGTTCTCCTGGTACTGCTGGCCTAGCCTTTCGCAGAAAAACCGGGTGGCATCGTACAGGCTCGAGGGATTCTTATGATAG
>CAZFEA010000422.1:0-2897 GCA_964518085.1 uncultured Dehalococcoidia bacterium | reverse complement strand
TCCGTTTCTTTTTGCTCCAAACGCACATGTGCGTTTGGAGCAAAAAGAAACGGAAGCGGCGGCCAGTAAAGTGGTCAAGGACTTTGCCGCCGGCGCGGGGAAGGACGCCGTACCCATAAGGGCGCGGGCTCACGACAGCAAAGCGCCCCCGGTGATTGTGCCCGTGCCGGGGAGGAGCACCCGTCATAAGATGGGAATGGTCAGCGCCTTTCCAGACATGTTGAACGCCCATATGTCTGATACCGGGCTATTGGGCGAACTGGCCCGCCGGCTGAGGGACGAGCTGAATGGCGTTCCCCATCTGGCCAAAACGCCGGGGGAGATGATCTGGGGCCGGGCTATGGCCCGGTGGCAACGCGCGGTTGCCGAGGCAATGGGAAAGCCCGGCCACTGGCTGGGCGGCACCGAAGAAATCTCGCCGGCGGCCATCATGGCTTGTTTCCAGGAGGGACTGCTCAACGGGTCCAATGCCCATCTGAGTATTGCTTTGATGCCGGAGTTGAAGCTGAACTGGGACCGGCTCAGTCTTGCCTACGCGGCCCAGCAAATGGGTGTCTACCGGTTTTGCGCCTCCCAGCCGGTACTGGGCGGCTACCTGCGAAATAGCGAAGAGACGGCGGTGGCGGCGGTGGCGACCCTGCTGGGCTCGATGGTGTACTCCGGTCCCGAATACCTCGCCAGCATAGGCGTTACCGAACGCCAGGGGCGTGGGACGTCAAGGGGTGCGCTGCAAGCGGCTGCCGGGGGCTGCCGGGCGATAGAGCGGCATCTGGCAATTCCGATGCATGGGTTCATTTCTACCAGGAACGGCCTCGGCTCCCCCTTCAGCCTGTACGAACTGGCGGCCAGGGTCATCGCCCAGACTGGCAGCGGCTGGTCCTGGCATGGACTGGCCTCTATTTGCGGGCCCGGGCCGGATGGACAGTACCGGGTGGACCTGGACCACCGGTTTATGACCGGGATATGCCGGGGTACCGCCGGCCTGAGCCGGGAGAAAACAAACGACCTGCTGCTGAAGCTGTTACCGCTTTACGAAGCCCGGGAGGCGGTCGACAAGGGTAAGCCTTTGTTTGACTACTACGACATCAAAACACTTACGCCTTCCAGCGACCTGGTGACCCTGTTTGAACGGGTTGGGGGGGAGCTGCGGAAGCTAGGCGTGCCGATGGAAAGCCTGTAGGGGCGGACCTGTGTGTTCGCCCGCTTCAGCCTCACCCTCACCCTGACCCTCTCCCGTCAAGGGAGAGGGAATTACCACGAGAAAGAACTATGGGAGCAGACAAGGTGGAAAACCGACGAAACATTTTGTATGGGGACCGGCAGCTTGGCCTGCATCCGATGGAGAAGCTCAAACAGGTCGATGAGCCTACCACCCGGATAACCGGCGATATCCGGAGGGTTGACGAGAGGAATCACGGGTTCAACCGGTTTGCCCGGGGAGACTACGGACCGGTCCCGGCCCGGGGCCACACCCGGCCGGTCTCTTATCCCATTGCCGGGGCTGAGCGAGACATGAGCGAACACCTTGGCCCCATACTGGATGGCCGGGTAGGGGCTTCAAAAGTCCTGACTACGGAAGACCCCCTGGTTTTGAGCCGGCACGTGAAAAAACTGGCCTACTTTCTCGGCGCCGACATTGTCGGAATTTGCCGTTTGCCCCAGTACGCCGTATATTCCCACGGCAAGGACGGGAATCCGATTGAACTTCATCATCAGTTCGCCATTGTGATAGCAGTGGACCAGGGTTATGAGACCATGAAAGCGTCCAGCGGAAGCGACTGGATATCGGCCTCTCAGAGCTATCGAAGCTATACCACCATGTCCTTCATCAGTTGCATGGTGGCGAATTATATCAGGAGGCTGGGGTATCCGGCCCGGGCTCACTCTTGCAGCGGCTACCAGGTGGTGATGCCCCCCTTGCTCCTCCTGGCAGGCATCGGCGAGATGAGCCGCATGGGCAACTCGGTGGTCAACCCTTTCCTGGGCGCCCGTTTCAAGGCTGCCGCCGTGACTACCGACCTGCCGCTGGCGACTGACAAGCCGGTTGATTTCGGTTTGCAGAAGTTCTGCCAGGCGTGCAAGAGGTGCGCCGAAGAATGCCCGTCCAAAGCTATTTCCAATGGCGACAAGGTCATTTACAACGGCTATGAATGCTGGCAACTTGACGTCGAACGCTGCACCAAGTTTCGCATTCTTAACCCCCATGGCTCGGCCTGCGGGCGCTGCATTAAGGTGTGTCCCTGGAACAAGCCCAGCGGGTGGCTCCATGATCGCGCCAGATGGATAGCCGGCCACACTCCCTGGCTGGACGGGTTTCTGGTCAGGATGGACAGCGTTATGGGTTACAGTAAGCAACACCGCGAAGATCAGTGGTGGTTTGATTGCGAGAAGATAGACGGGCTATTGACAGTGCCGTCATCCCACCAGGACAAGCGGGGAATCCCAAATGATCGAGGCGGCGTTGAGGGACAAAAATGGACACCCTCATAGGCAGGATGTGCTAATTCAAGCCCTTGCTTCTTGACGGGAGCGGATGTACGGTGTTGGCGTTGAACACGGTAACGGGATATTGCTATGAATTATGGGTATGCCGGGAAAATACTTAGGGTCGATCTATCCTCGGGAAAAATGAGCGCCATCCCTTCCGGCGACTACTCGGAACAATACCTCGGTGGAAGGGGCATTGCCGCCAGGATTTACTGGGATGAAGTTAAGCCATCGGTCGGGGCGCTGGATCCGGAAAACCGGCTGGTCGTCATGACCGGCCCTCTGGCGGGGTTCCCATCGATTGGGGGTTCCCGGTGGCAGGTCTGCGCTAAGTCAACCTTTGTTCCCAGGGAGCACTGCGGCTACTCGAATCTTGGCGGTAGCTGGGGGGCCAGGCTCACGTTTGCGGG
>CAZFEA010000421.1:0-2904 GCA_964518085.1 uncultured Dehalococcoidia bacterium | reverse complement strand
GCGGCAATTATCAGCCGGATGCTGAAATACATATAGACGAAAGCCAGGACGGCAACCTCGCTGGATTCGGCTATGGCTCCATAGGTGTCTCCGGTAAGGCCCCCCAGCCGGCGCCGCAGAAAGGCGGCAATAATGCTGATCTTGAACCAGATGGCCACCATCAATATGACCACTATCAGCAGCATGTCGGTTAGTCTTATTCCTATGGCAAGGCTGACGGCCACGGCGATGAGCAGGGTAAAAAGGCTGGCGATCAGCAGACTGCCTACACCGGCATGTTGCTTGAACTCGGCGCCCAGGCCCTCTTTTTTGGCTGCCGGGAAAGACGACACGGCTACCACCATTGCCCACCTGGCCAGTACGGGCATAAGCAGCAGGGCGGGCAACCTGAACGAGGCGACGAGATTATCCAGGGCGCTGAGCGGGTTGATGACCCGGAAATTGTCCAGGAGGTTCCATTTCAATGCCAGGACGATGATGGCCCCGATAACGCCAAAAGCTCCCACCCGGACATCTTTCAGGATTTGAAGCCGTTGTTCCCGCGTCCGTGAGGCGAATACCCCGTCACAGGTGTCCATTAAGCCGTCGAGGTGCAGGGCGCCGGTCAAAAACACCAGGATCAGCACCAGGAGTATGTCCACCACCCGCGAGGGCACTATGGGAAATATTGAAAGGAAGATGTCCACTATCACCAGTACCAGGCCCAGGATAAGCCCGATGAGCGGGAAGAAGGCAAGGGACGCCCCGCGTGCTTTCGGGGTTATCTCTTTGACCCAGGGTACCGGCAACGTGGTGAGAAAACGCAAAGCCACTAGAAAACCCATTGGTACCTCCTGAAAAGTTCCCTCTCCCTTGATGGGAGAGGGTTACCTTAATCCTCTCCCGCAAGGGGAGAGGAGACTTTTGGATTATACTAAATATCCTTCGCTTCCGATACCCCCGCTTCGCCGAAGGTGGACATCTCGGCCAGGGTGCGGGTGGCCGCTTCGGCCAGGATAGTCCCCAGCATGGCTCCTGTCCCCTCGCCCAGGCGCATTCCCAGGTTAACCAGGGGATGCAACCCAAGGTGCTCAAGGAGAAACCGATGGCCCGGTTCCGCCGAAACGTGGCTGGCTATCAGATAGGGCTGGACCCGGGGGGCCAGTCCGACGGCGATGAGCGCCGCCGCTCCCGAGATATAACCATCGATTACCACCGGAACACGGCGCGCTGAAGCGCCGATGATGACCCCGGCCAGCCCGCCGATTTCAAACCCGCCCAGCTTGGCCAGGACGTCAAGGGCGTTGCTCCGGTCCGGGTTATTGATTTCAATGGCGCGCTTGATCACGCTTACCTTGCGGGCCATGCCCTTATCGTCGAGTCCCGTTCCGCGTCCGGTGACATTCTCCACCGGTTGGCCCGTCATGACGGCGCAAATCGCCGCGCTGGCGGTGGTGTTGCCGATGCCCATTTCGCCGGTGGCGATCACATCCAATCCCAGGGCGAACTCAGATTCGGCCATCTCGATGCCGGTCTTTATGGCTTGCTCCGCCTGGGAATAAGACATGGCTGGCCCGGCGGCAAGATTGGCCGTGCCGCTGGCGATTTTCCGCGAGACCAGGTTGGAGTCGGAGGGCAGCGCGGTGGCTACGCCGATATCGACCACAGTGACTCTCGCTCCTGCCAGCCGCGACAAGACATTGATGCCCGCGCCCCCGGTGAGGAAATTCAGTACCATCTGGGCAGTGACCTCCTGCGGATACGGACTGACCCCTTCGGCCACTACCCCGTGGTCCGCGGCCATGACAATAACCGCTTTTCGCAGTATCCGTGGCAACGGCTCGGCTTTGATTCCGGCTATTTGAATGGAGATCTCTTCCAGCTTGCCCAGGCTGCCCAGGGGCTTGGTAAGGGTATCCTGGCGCCGGCGGGCTGATGCCAGCGCCGCCTCGTCCAGCGGGGCTATTCTGTTGATGGTTTCCTGGATTAGTCTGTCCATGTTCTCCTCTGATCAAAATTTGAAAACCGCTCCTGGTCCCTCCCCCTTTCGCAAAAGGGGGACACAGGGGGATTTGCCCCGGGGAAATCAAGAAAATTGCCTTTTTCATTTTGATCTTTGATTTTTGTTGACCACGCGTCCGCCACCTCCCACCAGCGACGTCCGGAACAGCAATTTCATTCCTTCGAGCCTTCTTGCCGTATAGGAGGCAACGGCCTGGCTATCGGCCTTCCTGCGGTCCAGGAGGATGCCGATAACCGTACCGGAGTGGGCGGCATTCACTCCGGCGGCGCCGGCCTCCCGTGCTACGTCGATTACTTTTTCCAGACGGGGTTTCAGGAGCACATCCTGGTTAGCCCGGGCGCTTAGCGTTGCTCCCAGGCCAACCAACTCCGGATCACCCGCGGCCAATCCCCCCCGGACCGCGGCGAAGGCTTCTTTGATCTCGGCCGTGTGCCGTTTAAGAATCTCCCTGCGGTCGATGCGGTTGAAGATAACCGTGTCCACTGTGCCACCGCAATCGAAGACCAGAATGTCAATGGGTGGCGGGGTTCCCAGTGGCAACAGCATCTTGCCTTCACGGTGGTCGAAGGCGACGATTCCAGGGAAGAAGGTCCCATCGGAAGGTTCGATGCTGATAGCTATTTGGGAAACTAGGCCGGGCGCGGGGCTCTTTCCCAACGCGGCGGAAGCGGCCTCGATAACCCCGGCTACGTCTGCGGTGCTGCTGGCCATCCCTTTGCTCAAAGGAAGCGGCGACCTGATTTTCAGGCAGGCGCCGGCGCCATTGGTCTGCCAGTGAGCAAGCGATTTCTGCAGCGCCAGCCCGGCTTTGGGCCGGTTTGCCGGATAGTGGAGACGTGCACCCTCACCCCTTCGGCTTCGCTCAGGGCAAGCCTGACCCTCTCCCGTCGAGGGAGAGGGGA
>CAZFEA010000420.1:0-2919 GCA_964518085.1 uncultured Dehalococcoidia bacterium | reverse complement strand
CGCTGTCCTCGGAATTCTCCATCTCGGCGGCGACTTTGTCTGAATATTTACTCCTGGTTTCAGCATGGGAGAATTCAAGGACTCCCTGCACGGCTGCCTGAGCTTCCTGAATTAGTTCTGAGGTTTGCCCGCCGGTGCTGATTCCGATGAGAATCCTTATCTTCTCAGCCGCCTCCAAGGACCTGTAAAGGGCATGGAAGCCGCTGGTATAGAAGTAGCCAACCAGCACGTCAAAAAACCGGGTATCCCTGATTAATACCCGGAATCGCTCTTTGAGGTTCTTTTCTCCCTCGTTGGTTATGAACGTGGTATCAGTGTGCGGGAATATTTTCTTCCCGGTTCCCCGAAGAGCAGCCGGTACCACAGGCGTCCCCGCCTGTGAGACAACGTTTTCACTCATGGGTTGTGAGCGTAGCTCAAGGGTGTTTACTTACCCTTGGTGATGATATCCGCCGCCGGCTTCATGAAGGTGCCCTGGTAGAGGATGAACTCCTCGGTCTGGAATGAAAGCTTCTGACCCTGGGGCGGCAGGAACATCGGGTGGATGCCTTCCAGCTTGACATCGGTGCGCATGATGGGCTGCTTGGTCCCCTTAACGAAAGCGGCCTGTCCCTCTTTGCCCAGCAACCAGTTAAGGAACAACCTGGTGGCGTTGGGATGGGCCGGCTCCAGAGGCAGGGAAATTGCTCCCGAGCCCGGCGAGACCACCACACCCTCTTTGGTGACCGCAGCTACCAGCGGCGCGCCGGCCTCGAGGAACTCCGCCAGGGCGTCGGCCTGGGCCCCTATGCCAATCGGGTATTTGCCCCGGGCCATCCATTCTACCTGAAGCCGGTTATCCCTGGACACCACCGCCCCATGAGCAATCAGATCCCTGAGGAATTTCAGGGTATCCGCTTCATTCCATTCGGTGTGGGCCAGGTTGGCAAAGACCGCGTTTCCCGACCCGGTGACCGATGGGTCGTTGATGCCGATCTTGTCCTTGTACTGCGGTTTCAACAGGTCTCGAAGCGAAGTAAGCTCGGCGGGATTGAGAAGGTCCTTGTTGACGGTGATGTTGTTGGTCAGCCGCAGGCTCATGCCTATTGAGAGCTTGTCCTTGTCGAGAAACGGCATGGCATTTCCATGATAGGCTTTGACGTCCACCACCTCAGGCAGTATGAGGTATGGCTCCATACGTCCCAGGAGGCCCAGCGGCTTGACCGTGGCCACCAGCGTCGTCCCGCCGGCGCCGTAGAGGTCGGCAATCTTCAGGCCGGCCACCTTCTCCGTCTGCATCTTGGCCAGCATCTCGGCGCCCCGGTTGAAAGGCATCCACTCCACCTCAATGCCGTATTTCTTGGTGAACGGCTCGCTCAGGGAATTTCTCACCAGGGGTCCCCAGAGGGCGTAGACCAGGACCTTGCCCTCCTTCTTGCCCTCGGCTATGGTTTGATTCCATGTCTGTTCCCAGGCCGGCCCGGCCGGTCCCTTGGGCGCGGCCACGGTAGCTGTAGGCGCTGCCGGCGGCTCGGCGGGGACTTTGCAGGCGGCGATGAGCAGAGTAACGCCCGCCAATAATAGACACAATACTTTTCGCATGATGACCCTCCTATCAAATACACCGATTTTGGACTATGCGTCGCTCGCAGGGACACCGGTACCACGGGCGTCCCCGCCCGTTAGCCAGTGATATCATCCTTTGACTTTTCCCCCTGGGGCATGGCCGGCTGTTCCGAAAAAGCCATCTCCTTGCCCGGTTTTCAGACAGCGCCCAATTATAAAACAGATATCGGCATAAGGCAACAGCCTTGCCATCTAACACGATGAGATATCCCACGAGTTGACAGGACACACCATTGCAGTTTAACATGTCGCACTACGTTATCGTGTAGCGATATAGCGTTAGCAACCTGTTCCTGGGGCTTTATCCGCTTGCATTAATCGTGTTAAAACCCTTGATACTCGGCCCATATTTGAAGCGCTCCCAAATGCTGGAGGTATTCCTTGTCGCACTGCGGCTGGGGCTGACCTCGTTTGGCGGGCCGATCGCGCACCTGGGCTACTTTCGGGATGAGTACGTGGTGCGCCGCAAATGGCTGGACGAACATACCTACGCAGAGGTGGTAGCGCTCTGCCAGATATTGCCGGGGCCTGCGAGCAGCCAGGTAGGCATGACCATCGGGATGATGCGGGCGGGGATGTTCGGGGGCATGGTCTCGTGGCTCGGTTTCACGCTCCCATCAGCCCTCGCCCTTACGCTCTTTGCCTACGGAGTCGCCTCCCTCAATGTAGCCGATGCCGGCTGGCTGCACGGGTTGAAGCTGGTAGCGGTTCCGGTCGTAGCACAGGCCGTGTGGGGCATGGCGCGAGTGCTGACGCCTGATAAGCAACGGATCACTATCGCCGTTGCCGCTGCCGTCGCGACTCTGATGTTTGCCACGGCATGGGCACAATTGGCCATCATCGGGGCTGCCGGGGTGCTCGGCTGGTGGCTCCCCGGTGCCGCTCAAGCGCCGCCCCCCGTCCGGGAGAGCATGGCCACAAAACAGAGCCTGACCGTCGCTCTCATAGCCCTGCTCGCCATCGGCGTTTTGCTCGTCGGATTGCCTTTCGTGCGTCAGTTGGTGGCGAACCGCCCCTTCGAGGAGTTCGACAGCTTTTTCCGCGTCGGCTCGCTGGTCTTCGGCGGAGGTCATGTGGTGCTGCCCCTGCTCCAGCGTGAAGTGGTGCCGCCCGGCTGGTTGACAAACGACCAGTTCCTTGCCGGCTACGGCGCGGCGCAGGCGGTTCCCGGTCCCCTTTTCACCTTCGCGGCGTACCTGGGCGCAGCCATGCACCCGGGACCCCTCGCCTGGATCTTCGCCGCATTCACCCTGGTGGCTCTCTTCCTGCCGGCGTTCCTGTTCGTGGTCGCCCGGCTGCCTTTCCTGGCCCTGA
>CAZFEA010000419.1:0-2943 GCA_964518085.1 uncultured Dehalococcoidia bacterium | reverse complement strand
CAGCGCCAGGCGCGGCAGCATCTCCAGCACGGTGACCTTCTTGCCCTGGTGTCCCAGCGTTTCGGCGGTTTCGCAGCCCACCATGCCGCCGCCGATGATCACGATATTGCCTGACGGCTGCTTCTTTCCGGACAGGACGTCGAGGGCATGGACCACCGAGGGCCACTTTATGCCCGGGATGTCGGGGATAATCGGCTTGGAGCCGGTGGCCACGATCACGGCATCGGCCTTGAAGTTTACCACGTCACTGGCATCGGCTTTCTTATTGATCTCGATCTTGACGCCTGCCTTTTTTACCTGGGTGATCTGGTAGCGCATGAATCCGGCCAGGTGATCTTTGTGCATGGGGACGATAGCCTGGTTGAGCAGGCCGCCCAGCTTGTCGGAACCTTCCCAGAGGGTCACATCATGCCCTCTGCGGGCGGCTACCGTCGCGGCTTCCAGGCCGGCGGCGCCGCCGCCCACAACCAGTACCTTCCTGGGTGAGGCCGCGGGCTTGATGGCATAGGGCGCCTCTTTGCCGGCTGCGGGGTTCACACTGCAGCCGACGGGGGTGTCCACCATTTCCACGCACTTGCTGCAAACGATGCATTCGCGAATATCTTCGTATTTGGCTTCCTTGACCAGGTTGGCCAGGTTTTGCTCGGCGATAAACGGCCGGCCCCAGACTATTATGTCGGCCCGGCCGTCGGCCAGCGCCTGCTCGGCGATGAAGGGATCGGGGATGCGCATGCCGGTGGCCACCGGCACCTTGACCACTTTCTTGATGGCCTCGGCCAGGTGCACCCAGGCGCCGTCGGGGGCATACCAGTTCATGGCCGGATGGGTAGACTCATGCCAGGCGGGGACCTGGTCAAATGCGGCGTACCCGGCCTTTTCCAGGATTTTGGCCATTTCCTGGGCGTCTTCCAGGTTGTATCCTGCCTCGAAGACCAGGTCCGAAGTGGCGATCTTGGTGATAACCGGGAAATCGTCCCCGGCTTTCTTCTTGATGTTGGCGATGATTTCGGTAGCGATACGCAGGCGGTTTTCCAGCGAGCCGCCGTATTCATCGGTGCGTTTGTTGGTCAGGGGGGACAGCCAGTGACACAGCATGTAGCCGGCGCCGAGCATGACCTCGACCATGTCAAATCCGGCTTCCCGGGCGATTTTGGCGGAACTGCCGTACCCTTCGATTATTCCGTGTATCTGGTCCTTGGTGCAGGCGATGCGCGGCACCTGCCGGCTGGGGGCGCCGAGCCGGAAAGCCAGTTCCTGCCGTCCCGCGGTGGGGCTGACGCCCGAGGGGCTGGGAATGACCACATCATCGTACGGGCCGAAAGACCAGCCGTAGCCGACGCCGAACTGCGGGAAGATCTTGGCGCCGTGTTTGTGAACGGCCGCGCTGAGTTCTTTCAGACCGGGAATGAATTTCTCATCCCAGAATCCGGTCAGGGGAGAAAATTCAGCCACACGGGCCGCGGTAGAGGCGATGCCGATCAGGCCGGCGCCACCCTCGGAGCGCGCCTCATAGAAATTCTTCAGCCGGGGGGTCACGAAGCCGTTCTCGGCATAGCCGATGGCGAAGGGGGGAATCTTGATCCGGTTGCGGACCTCGACATTGCCTATTCTAATAGGCTCAAACAATTTCTTTAGCTTGGGTTGGGCCACGGTGATTTTTCTCCTTTTCTGCTGATAGTAGCCGGTCGTTCAATGATCCAGCCCCTGTCTATTTTCAGGGAGACATCCTGTCCAGCTTAAAGCATGGCTTTGTAGTCTCCCGTGGCAGGCACAAAAGTCAGATTATTATAGTAAATTCGTTGACTTTTTCAAAGTTTGGCAGGGATGTAGCCTTCTGCGAAAGGGGGAAACAGGCGAGTTCTGACAGCGGTAAACGAACTGGCCCAAAGCCGCTTGCGGCTTTGGGCCAGTGGTGTTACCGGGTGGCGCAGGCCTCCGTGCCTGTGAGACATCGTACTCTGCAGCCCGGGGTTCCGGCACGTGCAACGTGCGCCTACGGTGAGGCAGTGACGCCTGTGCCACCCCAGGGCATGGCGCAACGTGCGCCTGCGGTGAGGCACGTCAGACTGTGTGAATATTAAGCGGCTCAGATTCAAATTGCCCGAACCACTGTTCTAATTTCGTATCTGAGCTGTCGAGTTTTCACACAGTCTGACGTGCAACGTGCCCCTACTGGTTGTGAGACCAGCTTAGATGTTGACCGCGATGCGGAAACCGTCGTGGACCGCGTTGTAGGCCTTGCGCGGGGCCACGCAGTCGCCCACGGACTGGATCTCCTCGACCTCGGCCATGTGGCCCAGCTCTTCGAGAAGCGACTTATCGGCTTCCATCCCGGTGGCCAGTACCACGGTATCGGCTTTGAGGGTCTGCTTGTTGCCGTCGGTGACCACCGCGACGCCATCGGCGCCGATGCTCTCGGGCTTGGTGTTGAGAAGAATCTTGACCCCCGCCTTGGCCAGGCGGTGGCGGAAGCCCCAGATATTGAAGGCATTCACGTCGCGGCCGACTCTCTTGGCCTCTTCAACGATAGTTACCTTCTTACCTTTGGAAGCCAGCAACTCGGCAGTCTGGATACCGATGGCGCGGCCGCCGAGGACGACCACCTCGTTGCCGGTCTGGGCCTTGCCCTCGATGACATCGAAAGCCATGACCACGTTCTTTCCGTCGGCCCCCGGCAGGCTCGGGCGGCTTTGCCGGGCGCCAGTTGCCAGGATGACCGCGTCGGGCCTGGCCTTATTGATCAGGTCTGCCTTAACGGCGGTGTTCAGATGAACGTCCACGCCGAGCTTTTTCATCTGGTTGGCATAGTAGCCTATCATGTACTGCCAGTCATGGCAGTGGGGCGTGGCCCCGGCGAGGTTAAGCTGTCCGCCCAGGCGATCGCTTCGCTCGTAAAGGCTGACTTTGTGTCCCCTCATGGCGGCCACGCGGGCGGCTTCCATG
>CAZFEA010000418.1:0-2948 GCA_964518085.1 uncultured Dehalococcoidia bacterium | reverse complement strand
GGCAAGATTGGTAGTCCGCTGGGTGATTTCCACCAGCGAGACGGCAAAGGAAGAGCCGTCAACTTCCACCACGGTCAGGCTCACTCCGTCGACGGCGATAAATCCCTGGGGCACAACATAGCCCAAAAGGTTGGGCGGCGCGGAGTAGCGGGCTTTGATGGCTTTCTCGATGGGTGTGTAAGATACCAACTGTCCCGTGGCGTCGATATGCCCCTGGACAAAATGTCCACCCATCCGGTCGCCCGCTCTCAAGGCCCTTTCCAGGTTGACCGGCATGCCGGGATGCATGGCGCCCAGATTGGTCCGGTTCAAGGTCTCCGGCATCAGGTTGACGGTGAACGACACGTTGTCCATTGATATGACTGTCAGGCACACGCCATTGACCGCAATGCTGTCTCCGATACGGGTGCCCTCGAGCACCCGGGACGCCCGGGTAACCAGGGAATCCCTCTGGATGGACTGCACCACACCTACTTCTTCTACAATTCCAGTAAACATCAGACCTTTGCTTCCGTACCGTTCAAATAGCCGGTAACCAGGACGTCATCGCCGAACCTGGTAATCTCGACCCGTCTCAAATGTTTTGCCTCGGCCACAGTGTCCACGCCGGCTCCACCGATAAAACTGCGCTCACCCGTGCCGCCAACGATGATGGGGGCGATGAAAGCGACCACCTTATCGACAAGTCCCTGATCAAAAAACGACCCCAGCAGGGTGCCGCCGCCTTCGACCAGCAAATTGGTTATTTCTCTTTTTCCCAGCTCGGCCAGCACCGTCTTCAGATTAAGCAGTCCGTCACGGACAGGCGCCCTGACAACGCCCGCGCCCCGGCTCAAGAAGGAATTGACCAGGTCATCTCCCAGGGATTCTGAGACCGCCAGGACCGTCTTGCCGGGCTCGTGGAATATCTGCGCCTCCTGCGGCGTCCGTCCGTTGCTGTCTACTATCACCCTGAGCGGCTGTTTAACCGCTGTACCGCCATCTCCTTTCACCCGCACCGTAAGATGGGGGTCGTCCAGAAGAATCGTATTGACTCCTACCATAATGGCGTCTGCCCGGTAGCGCAATATATGGACGAACCGTCGTGATTCCTCGCAGCTTATCCACTTGGAATGGCCGCTTCGGGTGGCCAGTTTTCCATCCAGGCTCATGGCGAATTTGGCGGTTACGAAAGGAAGATGGCTGGTAACATATTTTATGTATGCCTCATTGAGTTGCAGGGCTTCCTTTTCCATGTATCCCAGGTAAGTCTTGATACCGGCGCCCTCGAGCTGAGAGCGGCCCCGGCAACAGACCACCGGGTTGGGGTCAACCGCTGCCATATGCACCGTGGCAATCCCGGCTTTGATGATGGCTTCGGTACAGGGAGGGGTGCGCCCATGGTGACAGCAGGGCTCGAGGGTGACGTACATTTCTGCCCCGCGCGCGGCTTCCCCGGCTTCTTTCAGCGCCATTATCTCGGCATGAGCCAGGCCGGGGGGCTGGGTATAGCCCTCCCCCACGATGCCTCCGTCCTTGACAATGACGGCGCCTACCGCCGGGTTGGGGCTGGTGGAGCCCAGAGCCAGACCTGCCAGAGATAAGGCCCGCTCCATGGGGTGGACCAATCTCACCTCATTCATCACCTTGGACCTATCGAACAATCGTTATTGCCCGCTGGCCGTGGCCGGGAACAAACAACCGACCAGCGCCCGCGGGCGGGCTTGTCCTGGGAAAAAGAACTTTACGAGCTCTCATATCTGGCTAGAATTGTAACACCCACCCCAAGAGAAGTGCAAATCGAAGCTGTCCGCCTCCGATCCCGGTACCACAGGCGTCACCGCCTGTGGGGCGTTGTTTTCGGACGACTGCGCTTTGGGAAAGGGGGTTTAAGGGGGATTTCAAAACAACGAGGCTAAATCCCCCTGTATCCCCCTTTTGCGAAAGGGGGATGGGCGTGGCGACAGACCGGACTTAATCTATGGAGAAGTGGACTTCCACGGTCAAGCTGATCTTAAGCTCTCCCGGGCTGATGTCGGTGGCCGGGGCACCTTCCGCCCTGGCCATGGCCATGGGCATGACCGGCCGGGGAGGCGGCATCGAAAAGCTGCTTTCGCTGATGAGCACCGGCGCGCCGAGTCTCACATTACCGCCTTTAGCAAGCTGCTCCGCTTTGGCTATGGCATCCTGCATGGCTTTATCCCTGACCTGGACAAACAGGGGCCTTGGGTTATCCACGGTGAAGTTGATCCCGTGTATCCGGGTCAGGTCTCCCCCAGCCTCAGCCACGGCGTCAATAATCTGGCCGGCTTCACTGATCTTCCTGATCTTTGCACTTACGATGTTGCTGACCCGGTAGCCCAGGACTTCTACGTTGTTCGTCCTGGGGTCGAATCGGGTCACCTGATCGATGCGAAAACTCTGTGTCTGAATGTCCTTTTCGGCGACGCGCTTGGTAGTCAGGACATCCATGATCCTGTCCATGGCCTCGCGGGCCTTCTGTTGGGCCTGGGCCACCGTGGCCGCCTGGGCTTCAACACCAAGGCTTAACTGGACGACATCGGGGCCTGCCATCACTTCACCGACCCCGTTTACCCTGATCCCGGTCTGCTGGAACTGCCCGAGCACGCCGGTCTGGGCATAGGCCACCGGTGACTGCGGGCGTGTGCAAGCCAGGGACCCCAGCACAATGACCCCGGCCAGAGCCAGTAGTGACATATTTCTAATCATCTTGCCTGGTTTATTCATTGCAGTTTCTCCTTCCTGCTAATAACTAATTAACGCAATGTAGGGGCTTGATTCATCAAGCCCTGGTTGGGTTTGATGAATCGGGTTTGATAAATCAAACCCCTACGGGGTACGGGTTCACCCCGATTTATTACCCTGGTATTAAATACTACGGCAAAAAATGCCCAAAAGTTCGGGAGAGATGGTTTAGCGGACAAGGGCAACTGTTAAAAAAATAAAAA
>CAZFEA010000417.1:0-2953 GCA_964518085.1 uncultured Dehalococcoidia bacterium | reverse complement strand
AAGGGGGAGGCAAACTGGGTCTTCTCGCGATGATAGGCCATTTTCATCTTTGATGGCGCTCGCGGGCGAGCATGGACGATTCATTCGTGGTTAATCCCCGGGGAGGGAGGCTATTGTTGCATTTTGATTTTTTATTTGCTGTATGCAGTCCGTCAATGCCCGGCTGACCATCACTGCGGTCATTTCCCGGCGGTATCCGGCCCGGGAACGGGGCGTCGTTTCCGCCGCCGCCGTCCAGGCGGCGCGCTCGACCAGTGCGGGAGTTACCTCTTTGCCTTTCAGCAGCGACTCGGCCGACCTGGCGCGGAATGGCGCCGGCGCCACCGAGCAAAGTCCGATGGCCGCCTCACTGCATTTTCCATGGCCATCGAGGGTAAGTTTCACCGCTGCGCCCACCAGCGTTTCGTCGATCTCGGTCCGCTTGGTCAGGTACCGGTAAGAGGTGGCCGACCCGGACGGTGGGAAGGGGACAAATATCCCGGCCACCAGCGCGGTCTGGCTGAGGCTGGTCTGAAAGGGGGCTACCAGGAACCTGTCCAGAGGCAGGTCTTTTTCGGCGCGCCGTGAAACGACTTTGATCCTGGCATCCAGGGCCAGCAGGGCGGGAGCGCTGTCCGCCGAGGGGCCGGCATTACAGATATTGCCGCCGATGGTGGCGATGCTGCGTATCTGCGGCGAGGCTATCTTGCGGCAGGCCTGGGCCAGGCAGGCGAACCTCTCTTTTACCAGCGAAGAAGCGGCGATGGTCTGGTGGGTAGCCAGGGCGCCGATCCGGAGGCCGCCGTCGGCGGCTTCGATTTTGTCCAGGCCGGGAATGCTCTTGAGGCCGATGACGTATTCCGGCATGACCTTTCTTTCCTTCATCTGGATGAGCAGGTCGGTGCCGCCGGCCAGCAGTTTGGCCTTGCCCCGGTAACGCTCCAGCAGTTTCAGGGCCTCCTCCAGACTGGAGGGCGCCAGGTATTCGAAGGGAGGCAAGCGTCGAATAAAATTCATTTCCGCCCCTCTTTGTCCTTCATTGCGTCGAGGACCTTCTCCGGTGTAATGGGCAGGTCCCTGATCATTACCCCGGCGGCGTCCTCCACCGCGTTGGCGATGGCCGCCAGGGTGGTCGAGTTGGAGCTTTCGCCGGCGCCCTTGGCCCCGAAGGGACCCCAGGGGTCGTTGGTGATAATGTCGAAGTTCTGATTGGCCGGGGCCTCCATCACCCCGGGCATCTTGTAGTCCAGGAACGAGTTCTGCAGCGGCCGCCCCCTGTCGTCGAACAAGCATTCCTCGTACAATGCCTGCCCCGAGGTATAGACCGTGCCGCCCTCCACCTGGCCGTCGAGAAGCATGGGGTTTATGGGATAGCCGGCGTCGCGGGCGCAGACCGATTTCAGCAGCTTAACTTTGCCTGTTTTCGGGTCCACCTCGACCTCCACCGCCTGGCAGAAAAAGCCCCAGCCGTGGGCCACGTTGCCGGCGCCGGTCCTCATGTCAGGCAGGTCTATGTCGGTAGCCGACCACGAGCCGCGACCGTAGACCGGTTGCCCGCGGTTGTAGTAGGCCTGGCGCACCACGTCGATAAAGGCCACCGATGTACCGGGTTGTCCTTTGACAAAAACCTTCTTGTCACGGAAAACCAGGTCATGGGCGTCCGTTTTCAGTAGAGCGGCGGCGATCTCCGCCAGTTGTTTGCGGGCATCCCCGGCGGCCATCCTGACGGCGTTTCCCGACCAGAAGGTGCAGCGGCTCCCGTACATCCCGGCTTCTAGTACCGAGGTCTCGGTGGTCTCCTGGACCACCCGGACATCATCCAGGGTCACGCCCAAGACCTCGGCGGCCATCTGGGCCAGGACGGTATCGCACCCCTGTCCGATCTCGGTGCCGCCGTGAAGCAGGTTGACTCCGCCGTCCTCATCGATCTTGACGATGGCGGCGCAGCCGAAATGCCCGCCCATGCGGGTGCCCGAGGGCATGGAGGTGGTGGCAAATCCGATGCCCCGGTTGGGGATGTGGCATTTTTTGTGCTCTTCGAAATTGATCATGCTGGCGGCCTTCTGGATGGCTTCGTCCAGGCCGCAGCTTTCGATGAGCATCCGGTTTATGGTGGTCTCGCCCAGCTTGATGGCATTCTTGCGGCGCACCTCGACCTGGTCCAGCCCCAGGTCGCGGACCATCAACTGGAGCAACCCCTCGAAGGCGTAGCGGGCGATGGGCACCGCCTGTCCCCGCACTGCCCCGCACCAGGGCTTGTTGGTGTAAATGCGCTGGGCCTCGTATCTCAGGTGCTGCAGACGGTACGGCAGCACCAGCCCCAGGGAAAAGACCAGGATGTTATAGGGCCCTACCGAGGCATAGGCGCCGCCCTCTGAGATCAGCTTGCAATCGCAGGCCACCAGTGTGCCGTCTTTCTTCATGCCGATCTTGATCCAGACGTCTTTGGCATGGCGCTGCTTGAAGGAAGCGATCACCTCGTCCTGGGTGAGGACGATCTTGACCGCCATCCCGGTCTTTCTGGAAAGCACGGCGGCGGCATAGTCCAGGTCGAAGGGTTCGTGCTTGCCGGAGAAACCGCCGCCGACATACGGGTTGATCACCCTGACCTTGTTCAAGGGCAGGTCCATGGCGCGGCAGAAGTGTCGCCAGGTAATGTAGGGGCTCTGTTTGGACCCCTGCAAAGTGACCGTACCGGTGTCGTCCACGCTGGCGACGACGGCGTGGGGCTCGATGAAGCCCACCGAGACACGCTGGGTATGGAAACGCTCCTCGCGGACATGGTCGGACTCCCGGAAGCCCTGCTCGACATCGCCAAAATTGAGCTTGGTAACCGAGGTGATATTGCTGCCCAGGTTTTCGTGGACCAGGGGCGCGCCTTCCTTCAAGGCTTCCTCGACGGTCAATACCATGGGCAGCTCTTCATAGTCGACGCGGATAAGGTCCAGGGCTTCTTCGGCAATGTCCTCGCTGA
>CAZFEA010000416.1:0-2954 GCA_964518085.1 uncultured Dehalococcoidia bacterium | reverse complement strand
GGGGGAGGGAAATTGGGGCCTCCTCGTGATGATAGGCCATTTTCATCCTTCATGGTGTCCGCCGCCAGCGGGCATGGATGCTTTTTAGACTGAGGCACGCGGCAGCGTGCCGCCATGGCTGGCCGCCGCCTCGCGGATATGGCCGAACTGGGGCCGGACCTGGGACAGCAGCCGGGCGGCATCCTGGCAAAACAGCTCCGGACCGAGGAGGCCGATATCCAGCACATGGCTGCCCTCGCGGAGTTCCCGGGTGTACAGTTCGTGCCTGACTTCTTTCTCCAGCCAGTCCAGGGGAAGCTCGGTGCGGGCGCCGGCGATCCTGTGTACCAGTTCCTCGGCGGGGTTGGCCGGGGCGGCGCCGGTAACTACAAAAACGTAGCTGCAGCCGGTGCAGGCGGAACGCCCATTGGAGAAGAGGCAGTTAATTTTGGTCCAGATTTTCATTGGGTACTGGGATCCTGTTTCAATTTCGGAATCTGATTATGGATTTGTTGGCTGGCGCTGCCGAACAAAAGCCATGTCTCACAGGCGAGGACGCCTGTGGTACCGGTGACTGATTTTTCAATCTTACGATCTTGCAATTTGCCTATTGTTTCAACGTCCGGGTATGGATGCACACAGGCGAGGACGCCTGTGATACCGGTTACGCAGTTTTCCAATCTTACAATCTTGCAATTTGCCTATTGTTTCAGCGGCCGGGTATGGATGCCGCATTCGCCGCCGCACTTGCTGGTGCCCACCCAGCGGCCGGCGCGCTCGTTCTGGTCGCTGGTTATGCGGGTGCAGGGGGCGCAACCGAGCGACCGGTAGCCCACCCCGTATAGCGGGTTGACCGACACGTTATTCAGGGCGAGGTATTGCCAGACTTCGCGCTCGTACCAGAGCAAGATGGGATTCAGCTTGATAAGTCCCTTGTCCCGCTCTTCGATTTCCTGGAAGTCGGTGCGGGTCCTTCCTTCGGTGCACCGCAGGCCGGTGACCCAGCAGGCGACATTCATCTCCTCGATGGCCCGGCGGGTCGGCTGGACCTTCAGGATGTCGCAACAGCGGTCGGGCTCGGTCAGGTACAGTCTGTCGGGGATCGGCTCATCATTCTTGAACACCCGCAATTCGGGGTACCGGGCAACCTGGTCCTTCATGAACTGGACCGTCTCCGCCGGCTTGAAGCGAGTGGTAATAATGAAGCCGCGAATGTCAGGGCTGACTCGCCTGGCCAGATGCCATACCGCGACCGAATCTTTGCCCAGGCTGTTGGCCACCACCAGGGCCTGGCCGTATTGCTGGTAAGCCTCCCGGATAAGGCCCAGGGAACGGTCAACCTTCTGGGCAAAATTCAATCCCTCTACCAGGGCCGGCAGGTTTTCGCGGGTCTTGATTAGCATGAGTCCTCCGTAATTATCAGTAAACCGATAGGAATAATGAATTTTAGACCCAAAGTCCCGGTTTGTCAAGAGGGTTTTTGTTATTGTTATACGATATTGCCAGTAGTTAACTGTTAAGGGAAAATGTCAGTCCATGAAAGGACTGACATTGCGCATTGACGGTTATTCAGGTTGGACATTTCCTTAGAAATATTGTAAATTTTACTAATCTTCAGAAGCTGAACGATATCAGGGGTTCCCTGGGTTGGTTGGTTTCTTGGGGTTCGCCAGTTTTCGCCTTGCCCCTGGGTGGCATCTCGGTAACTCGAAGAACCAATAATCGCCCGTGCTCGCGAGCGAGCACCATGACGTATGAAAAACCATGTCCCACAGGCAGGGCCGCCTGTGGTACCGGTATTTTCGGAATTCAAAGAGAGGTCAGGACATGAAAGTAAGATTTGGCATCGCATTTCTATTGTTAATGGGCCTGGGCGGTTTGCTGGCCGCCTGCGGCCCGGCGGCGCCCCCGGCAAGTCCTCCGCCGGTTAAAGACGGCAAACCGGCCGGCGCTGCTCCAGGTGCCTGGGATGAACTGCTGGCCGCCGCCAGAAGAGAAGGTACCCTCAATATCTATGCCACCGCCGTCCAGGCCGGCATCGTCCCTCTGAGAGAGTCTTTCGGGGCCAAATACGGCATCAACCTGGAATTCGTCCAGGGCAGGCCGCCCGAGGTCACCGCCAAGATCGATGCCGAAAGAAGGGCGGGGCTCTATTTGGCCGATATCGGCCACCTGGGAGAGACCACCCAGACCATGGACATCAAGCCGAAGGGAATCCTTCAACCGATCGCCCCCCTGATCGTCCAACCCGACATAACCGATCCCAAGAACTGGCTCGGCGGCAGGGTGCCTTACCTGGACAAGGATACCCACGGGGTCATGTTTGCCCAGATGGCCATACCTCACGCCGTGGTCAGCACCGAGCTGGTTAAACCCGGAGAGCTTTCCTCTTTCACCGATATTCTCGACCCGAAATGGAAAGGGAAAATCATATTCTCCGATCCTACCATCTCCGGGACCAGTCCCAATCTACTGGCCGCGCTGCACAAGGTTCTTGGTGAACAAAAAGCTATTGACGTTTTCAAGAAGCTGGCGGCTCACGACGTGCAGATCACCAGGGACCAGCGATTGCTTCTCGAATCGGTGGCCCGGGGCAAATACGCCATCGGCCTGGGGCAGAGCATGGCCCTGTTTGCCGAGTTCGAGCGGGCCAAGGCCCCGATAAGAATTCACAATTTCAAAGAGCCAAGGTTTATTTCCGGGGGACCGGGGAACCTGGCGGTGTTCAACAACAACCCCCATCCCAACGCCACCAAGCTCTACGTCAACTGGATTCTGAGCAAAGAGGGGTCAACCGTCTGGGCCCAGGCATTCCAGTACCCGGTTGCCCGGCAGGATGTGCCCAAGGAAGGCCTGAATCCGGACACGTTGCCCCGGGCCGACGACATTTTCCCGGACCAGGAGCAGATGAATCTGCGCGTCGAACTGAGAAAGGAATCGGCAGAGATTTTCAAAATCAGATAGCTGTGCTTGTT
>CAZFEA010000415.1:0-2955 GCA_964518085.1 uncultured Dehalococcoidia bacterium | reverse complement strand
CTCCCCCTTTCGCAAAAGGGGGATACAGGGGGATTTGCCTGTTTCTTAAATCCCCCTTAGTCCCCCTTTGAAAAAGGGGGAGACGCGACATTTTCTGAACAAGTGACAAGTGACACTTGAAACTTGTCACTTGATACTTGTGGTATACTAGGCACGAGACGCCCTGCGGATACCGCCGGCAGGCCAGTCAAACTCCGCGACCTAGCTGGAACCATTGCCAGAGTGAGGAGATGCAAATGAATCACCATAGACCGCTAATCATCCCTGTAGCTTTGCTGCTTCTCAGCGCCCTTGTCTTTGCCTGCGGCCCCACAGCCGCGCCGACAATACCGGCCCCCGCGGGCAAGGCGCCCGGGGGCCCGGCCAAGCCGGCGGCTGAACAGGCCTGGGACACGGTGGTAGCTGAAGCCAAAAAAGAAGGCAAGGTATCGGTCTATGCCCTGTGGCGGCCGGAAACCAGGGCCGGTCTCACCCAGGCATTCAAGGACAGGTACGATATCGACGTCGAGTTCTCTCCCTTCAGCCGGGGCCCTGAGATGCTGGCCAGGGTGCAGTCCGAACAGAGGGCCGGCCTGTTTGTGGCCGATCTCCTGGGGGCCGGCGGACCGAGCCTGGTGGCTACCATGAAGCCCCAGGGGATCCTTGGTCAGATAGAGCCTCTGCTGGTCCTTCCGGAGGCGACGGACCCGAAGAACTGGAGCGGCGGGAAATTCCCCTATCTGGATGCAGATAAGACGTCGGTAGGCATGATCGCCAGCGTCCAGCGATACTTGATGTTCAATACCGACCTTATCAAAAAGGGAGAGCTAACCACCTACAG
Source organism: uncultured Dehalococcoidia bacterium (assembly GCA_964518085.1). GTDB lineage: Bacteria > Chloroflexota > Dehalococcoidia > JACQUA01 > JACQUA01 > JACQUA01. The sequence goes on along the minus strand of CAZFEA010000415.1, from coordinate 2,135 downwards.
AGATGTTTTGAAACCGCAGTACAGGGGAAAAATCACCCTGAATGATCCCCTGGTGACCGGGGTGGGCAATGCCTTCTTCAGCCATCTCGCCATGCATATTACCAGCGAGGAAGATGCCAAAGATATGCTGAGGCAGTTGATAACGCAGCAGGATGTCGTCATACAAAGGGACAACCGCACCCACGTGGAATCGGTCGCCCGCGGAAAGTATGCCATTGGGGTAGCGCCGAATCCGGACAACATGGCCGACTTCCTGAAACTGGGCGCTCCCATCGATGCTGTAATCGTCAAGGAAGGCACTTTCATCTCGCCCGCCGCGGGGGCCTTCGCCGTCCCGCCAAAGCTGGCCCACCCCAACGCGGCGAAGCTATTCGTAAACTGGTTGCTGACCAAAGAAGGGCAGGGTGTCTTCTCCCGCGGCTTCGGCAACCCGAGCCTGCGCGGTGATGTTCCCACGGCGGAGTTCCATTCCATGTTCCTGCCCCAGCCCGGAGAGAAAATATTCCTGGACTCCGAAGACTCCATCCTCTATCGAGGCAAGTGGTTGACCATCGCCAAACAGGTCATAGACGAAACGACCCGGAAATAACGCCACCGACTATTTCAAGGAGGACAAACAATGCCCAGGTTAATCAGATGGCTACCGCTGGTCCTGTTGCTGGGACTGGCCTTATCGGCTTGCGTGCCGCCGGCTCCCACGGCCGCCCCCCCGCCGCCGCCCCCGCCGAAGGTGACCACGCCCGCGCCCAAAGCCACCGCCCCGCCGGCGGCAAAGGTCACCACGCCGGCGCCAAAGCCAAAAGTGACCACGCCGGCGGCTAAACCTACCAAGCCGGCCGGTGCGGCATGGGAGCAAAAATGGAATACCACCCTGGCCGAGGCGAAGAAGGAGGGCACGCTGGCGGTCTACATGCTCTGGCGACCCTCGACGCGCACCGCGCTGACCGAGGGTTTCAAGAAGAAGTTCGGCATCGATGTCGAATTCACTCCTTTCAGCCGGGGATCCGACCTGCTGGCCAAGGTGCAGGCCGAGCAAAGGGCAGGTCTTTTCAACGTTGACGTTTTTGGCGCGGGAAATCCGACCCTGCTGCTCACTATGAAACCGGAAGGTCTGCTGGGGTCGATGAAACCGATGCTGATCTTGCCCGAAGTTCTTGACGGCAAGGGATGGCGCGGGGGTGAGGTCCCCTTTACTGACGATGAGGGCTTGGCAGTCAGTCTGATCGGGGTGAACATCCGCACCCTGGCGTACAACACCGACCTGGTCAAGGAAGGTGAGATCACCAGCTACGAGGACCTGCTCAAGCCCCAGTACAAGGGAAAAATCACCATGAACGACCCCACGGTTACCGGCGCCGGCAATGCCGTCATCTCCCACCTGGGCCACAGCCTGTGGGGCGAAGAAAAAACGAAAACCTTCTTAACCCGGCTGATAAAAGAGCAGAACGTGGAAATCCAGCGGGATAATCGCATCCATATGGAGTCGGTAGCCCGGGGTAAATTCGCCATTGCCATTGCCCCGCTGCCTGACCTGGTGGCCGAATTTACCGAGCTCAAGGCGCCGGTCAAGTCGGCCCTGATAAAGGAAGATACCCGCCTGACCGCTGCTGCCGGCGCCATGGGCGTTCCGACGCAATTCGCCCACCCCAACGCCGCCGCTGTCTTCGTAAACTGGCTGCTCACCAAAGACGGCCAGACGGTCTTCTCCCAGAGCTGGGGAAACCCGGCCACCAGGGCCGATGTTACCGTCGAAGGTATTAATCCGCTCTTTGTTCCCCAGCCCGGGGTCAAATACTTCACCGAGACGGTTGACGCCATGAACGCCCGGAACAAGTGGCTGACTCTGTCCAAGAAGGTCATCGAAGACGCCCGGAAATAGGGGAAAGGGAAAAGGGGAAAGGGAAAAGGGAAAAGGCGAAAGGGAAAAATGTAGGGGCGAGCCATGGTGGGGTGGTGATGCCCGGTGGGGGCGGGGCTCGCCCGCCCGGCGCCGGTGCGCCGCAAGTCTCGCTTTTTGTGGGACGATTTAAACCGCAGAGGGCGCAGAGACGGTCCGTCGTCTCAGGTAACAATCAGCCATGCCCCCTTGCCAGCGGGTGCCGTGAAGGATGAAAATGGCCTATCATCGCGAGGAG
>CAZFEA010000414.1:0-2971 GCA_964518085.1 uncultured Dehalococcoidia bacterium | reverse complement strand
TTCAGGAACTCCCGGCGGGGCTGCCGCTCCGGCGTATCGCACATCCAATCGTACTCGCTGGCAAACAGACACTGCTGGTAAACCCCGCAGAAGGGCGCGTAAAAATAAAGCTCATCGTTGGGGCTGCTGACTACCATCTTGTTGCCGGCCAGTTTGAAAACGTCCAGTATCTTGTGTACTTCGGGGTAGGCCTCCTTAGTGGCAATAACATTGGGCAAGTCTCCGAGCCTGGCGATGCCCGGAGGTGTAATCAGAAATCCGGCAACGACCGGGTTATTGTAGATGGCAATCCCTATATTCACCTTGTCGGCGATATATTTGAAAAATTCATAGACCTGGATATCCGTCTTGGCAATCGGAGGCCCGATGAGAATGGATATGTCCGCACCGATGGCCTCGGCGTGTTTGGTAAGTTCCAGGCAATTGGCCAGGCAAGCGTCACTGGTATGGATGCCAACCAGTGCCCTTCCCCTCACCTGGTTGACCGCTATTTCGGCTATCCTCTTGCGTTCTTCCAGGGTCAATGCCCAGAATTCTCCATACGACCAGGTAAATCCAAGCCCCTCGGTCCCCAGCTTGAGAACGTACTCAATGTTCTTTCTCAGGCCTGCTTCATCAATCTTGTCGTCCGGTGTGAACGGGGTGACCATGGTCGTCCAGTGTCCCACCATATTCTTCCGGGCCCAGGACTTGGCTTCGGTTTTAGAGTATTTCATGTTCCGAGTTTACTCCATTTCTCAGTTATCGAGTTATTGGGTTTCACCCTCACCCCTTCGGCTTCGCTCAGGGCAAGCTCTGACCCTCTCCCGTCAAGGGAGAGGGGACTCTTCTTTGCCTGGCCGGTTGAATGATACCACCAGGTCTTTGATCAATGGATAATTGGGGACCGGTTCGATCAGCATTTCCCGGGTGGACATTACCTCACAGGCCAGACATACCTTTTTGTTGACCATCATGGTGCAGGCACTGCAAATCTGGTACTGGCGGCAAGATTCCCTGAACGACAGCGTGCCATCCAGGTACTTCTGTATGTAGCGGAGCGTATCCAGCACCTTCAGGTCCTTCCAGCCCCGGGCAGGCACCTCGAAGGTCTGGTAGCAGCGCTCCTTTCCTATGCCCGGGTCGTACCTGAAGATCGTTACCTTAGACCTTTCGTCCATAGCTGTCCTCGGATATGTCCTCTTTCGGCGGCTCGAATTTGGTTACCAGCGGCGGCGCGGTGGTGTACGAATAACCGCCGTTCTCTTGCCGGACGATTATGTTTTTCAGCCATCTGGCATTATTGGCTACCGGGAAATCGGTGCGGTAGTGAGACCGGCGGCTTTCCTCCCGCATTGTCGCCGAGGTCACCGCCAGTTCGGCAAGCTTCAGCATGTTCGCTGCTTCGAGGGCGTTAACCAGGCCCTGGTTGAAACACCGGGAAGAGCCGCAGGCGTGCAGCCGCGGCAGGTCGTTTCTCTTGAGGTCTTCTATCATCTTCAGCCCTTCCTCCAGACCAGCCTTGTCCCTCAGCAGGCCGCACTTCTCCCACATTATGTCCTTGATCTTATCCTTCAGCTCGAATCCAGAAACTCCCTCTCTCCTGGACAGCAAGGTATCCAGCTTTTCCCTTTCTGCGGCCACCTGTTCCTGTTCTACCGGGAGCCAGTCGAGCTCCCCGGTCTTCGCGGCGCCTTCGGTGCCGCCGATCCAGCCCATTGTCAGGCACCAGGTAATGGCCGGGCCACCGTCGATCCTTTCCGCGCCATCCATGCCCGAGGCATTCTCGCCGATGGCGATAAGCCTCGGAATGGTGCTTTCGCAATGTTCGTTTACCCTCAGGCCACCCATGGTGTAGTGCACCGCCGGTCCGGCCTCGAGGGCCTCGCGAGTCAGGTCGAAACCGACCTTCTGCGTCTTGGACATCAGGCGGGGCATAACGAACTTCATGCTCTCCTTTATCAGGTTGGCCGGCAGGTGGGCGATGCTCAAATAGGCCCCGCCGTGCGGGCTGCCCCGCCCCTGTTTATTCTCGATGAAGATAGCCCTGGAGGTGGGGTCGCGCAGGCCCCAGGCCTTGCTCAGAGGCTGGTACCTCTCCAGGAACTCCTCGCCCCTGGAATTATACAGCTTGGCGCGCAGCGAGTATCGCAGAGGACCGATGGGGAAGCCGGCCAGCGCCGGAGGACCATAGCAGTGATAAGGAAACGCCTGGTGGAACTCCATGTCCTGCAACTCCGCCCCGATATCCAGGGCCAGAGCCATGCCATCCCCGGTGGCGGTAGCCGGGCTGTCGGTCTCCCGGAATATCTGCCCACAACCGCCGGTGGCCAGTATGGTGATCTTTGCCCGGATGACCGTCAGCCGTCCGTCGGGCAGGGATATGCCGGTAACCCCCGCCAGTTCGCCGCCGGTCACCAGCAACCGGGTCACGAAGAAGTCTTCGACAGGGACTATGCCCTGCCGTTTGATTTCGGCCCTGAGGGCCTTTCGCCACTGCACACCACCTTCGCCTCCCACACCCCGCATCGTCCTGGGATAGGAAGAGCCGGGCAACTGCGACTGGAAATACCGTCCGTCTCTGGTCTTTTCGAAAGCCGCCCCCCACTTCTCCATTTTGGGCACCTCGGTGTTAGCCAGGTTGACCAACCGTTCCAGGAGCTTCTGGTTGTTGAGGAAGGCGCCGCCCCTGAGCATATCGCTCATGAACACATCCGGACTATCACGAGGGTCGATGTGTCCCAGCGGCGCCTGGATTCCGGCGCCGGCCATGACCGTGGCCCCGCTGCGCCCCATCAGGCCCTTGGTAACAACGATAACTTTTGCGCCGGCCACATGGGCTTCGATAGCAGCTTTAGCCCCCGCGGCCTCCGTGCCGATAATCAGCACGTCGCATTTCATTTCGCTTTCGGTCGTCAATTAAGCCTCCATTAGATGGTCCCCTCTCCCTTGACGGGAGAGGGTCAGAGCTTGCCCTGAGCGAAGCCGAAGG
>CAZFEA010000413.1:0-2983 GCA_964518085.1 uncultured Dehalococcoidia bacterium | reverse complement strand
TCCACAAAGAGAAGTACGATATGGCGCGCTTCCGGTCCGACCAGGATGTAGTCAACTACGTAATCCAGCTCCGGCAGCGCACCACCGCCGCCTACCACCCGGCCCCGGGAACAAGTGACAAGTAACAATTATCAAGTAACAAGTATCAAGTGGCAAGTGGCAAGTTTGTTCTTTGTTCCTTGATACTTGCTCAGAAAATGTCGCCATCTCCCCCTTTGAAAAAGGGGGACTAAGGGGGATTTGAGAAACAGGCAAAATCCCCCTGTATCCCCCTTTTGCGGAAGGGGGAGGTAAACTGGGTCTCCTCGCGTTGATAGGCCATTTTCATAATTCATTGTGCTCGCTCGCGAGCATGGACGATTTATTCGCGGTTATTCGTATTCATTCGTGTCCCGGATTCCCTCTTGAATGTTGAATCTTGATTAGATTTCTGGCCAGGCGCGTCCATTACGGATGGGTAATCGTTGCCGCCTGTTTCGGTGTCACCCTGATAATGGGCGAGACCTTCTGGTCTTTCGGCGTCTTCCTCAAGCCTCTTTCCAATGAATTCGGCTGGACCCGCGCCGAGTTCTCGACGGCCTATTCAGTGTTTATGGCAACCTACGCCATATCCTCCGTCCTCACCGGCAGATTCGCCGACCGCTACGGCCCCCGCTACGTCTTGCTGGCCAGCGCGGTACTGGTCAGCTCCGGACTGGCCCTTTCCAGCCTGATCACTGACATTAACCAGATGCGGGCCTTTTTCGGGGTGATCGGCCTGGGGGCCGGCGGCACCTGGGCGGTGCCTACTTCGACGGTCATGCGCTGGTTTACCAGGGCACACGGACTGGCTCTCGGTATCGTAACCGCCGGTGTGGGCGTCGGGGCGCTGATTTTCGCTCCCTTTATCAATTACCTGATCGAGAGGTCCGGCTGGCGGCAGGCCTTTCTCATCACCGGCATGGTATCGCTGGGGATAGTTCTGCTGTGTGTCCTCTTCCTGGTAGACAGCCCTGAAAAGATTGGTCTCAAGCCCTACGGCGAAGCATCCCGGTCGGCTCCACCTGCCAGGGCCAAGCTCGGCACCCGGGAAGCGGTGCGGATGGGGGCATTCTGGGGCGTTATCCTGGCGGGCTGCATTGGGGCCTTTGGATTCAATGCCCTTTCGGTACACTTTGTTGCCCTTGCCACTGATATGGGAATCAGCCCGGCGCCGGCGGCCGGGGCACAGGGGCTGATTGGAGGTTTCAGCCTGGTAGGGAGAGTAGGAGGCGGCGTTTTTGCTGAAAGAAAGGGCTGGCGGCTCCTGCTGGGATTGGCTTTTGCCGGGACCGTGGCATCGGTACTGCTGCTGTTCTTCCTGAAAAGCCTGTTCCTGGTATATGTCTTTGCACTGGTCTTCGGGGCGGCCCACGGCGCCAGGATGATCTCGTCGACCGGCATTCTCGGCCACTATTTCGGCATGCATTCTGTTGGCGAACTGATCGGTATTCTCAACGGTGTCAGCACCATCCTTGGCGCCCTTGGCCCTATCCTGGCAGGGGTTGTCTTCGACCGGACGGGAAGCTATTTCCCGGCCCTGGCGGTATTCGTCATCTTCTACCTGGTAGCACTGGTGGCCATTCTCAGGTTGCGCCGGCCAATCTCAACTTCACCCTCACCCTGACCCTCTCCCGTCAAAGGGAGGGTACCATCGGGCATAAAAAAACGGAGCCGCGTTTTTCGCGCGGCCCCGCTTGGTAATAATTACCTTATTAACCTAACAAGTTCTCGGGGAGGGCCCCTTCGGATGTTATCATCCGAGGGAGAGACCACGTCCCTTCAGCCCCTCGTTCCACTTAGGCCCAACCCCGATTCCAACTGCCCCTGTTTCTCGCACAGGGGCTTCATATTTCTACCTGCCACACCCCAAATATTTCGTGTTGCCTCATTGAACCTCCTTTTTTTCCTGGAGCACTGCTCAATTCAGCTTCCACTATCAACTTAGCACATTTTGGTCAATTTGTCAAGCTTCAGCACCGGCTTTTATAATTGAGGCATGTCTATGCTCGAATGGGTCAAGGCCCTGGAAGGAAAAACACCGGCCAGCCGCAGGGAACTCCTGGAGGACTTCCTGCGCCGGAATGATGTGCCTTACACCGGTCACGAATACAAGCTGCTGGGCATTCGCGGCCAGAACCTGGTCGCCAGCTTCGGCCAGGGACCTGAAGAAGTCCTGGTTACAGCGCACTACGATAGCGTGCCCGGCAGTCCCGGGGCAAACGACAATGCTTCCAGCCTGGCAGTGCTGTTGAAACTGTGCCTGCGTTTGAAGGACCTGAAACCAGGCCGGATGATCAAGGCCATATTCTTCGATGGTGAGGAGGCCCAGGTCAGGATCGGCGCCCTGGGATGGGGCCTGTGGGGATCACGGGCCTATCTCCGCGATTTCGGCTGCGAGAACGTGCGGGCGGTCTATAACCTTGAATGGTGCGGCGAGGGGGATTTGGTCGGCCTGTGGCCGGTGACCGATAGGGTCCGCCAAACGGACGCGTTCAGGGCAATAAAGAAGGTCCTGGACGCGGAAGGTCATTCCTACGATACGGCTGTATTTCCGCCGATGGTGCTGACCTCCGACCATCGCTCTTTCCGCTGCCAGGGCATCGACGGCGCCTTCAGTGTGTCGCTGCTGCCCGGGTGCGAGGCGGACCAGCTCCGCCGTTTGTTCTCCAACCGCCGGGAGATGGTCAGGTTCTTGCTCGCTTCGCGACGGGGACGGTGCCGCTGGTCGAGCCTGTTCCGGCGCCATCACACCAGCGAAGACTGTTCCCGGTACTTGAGCGAGGAATCGCTGCAGATGACCTTCGACATCATGTCAAAGACGGTGGCGGCATGGGCGTAGTAGCACGCTGCGCGTGCCGGGGGGGGGCGTAGCAGCACGCTGCGCGTGCGGGGGAGGTAACGGGTGAGAGGAGTTAGTCCCTATCCAACAAGATTGTGCGCAAAATGGAAAAAGAATCGGAAT
>CAZFEA010000412.1:0-2986 GCA_964518085.1 uncultured Dehalococcoidia bacterium | reverse complement strand
GCTCCGTCGGCATGGACGGTTTTCGACGCCGCTGGCAAGCGCGTGCTTCGGGGGATCATCGATCCGGAAATCCACTTGGGTGCCGGCCCCTCCTTTGATCGGTCTCTGGCCTCCGAATCGCGCGCTGCGGCCGCCGCCGGGATTACCACCTGGGGCCTGCAAGTGTTCAGCACCGCGATCTCCCGGAAGAAGATGACACCGCCCACGCGGGATCAAATTCCGCTGAACACTGCCGTCTTCCCTACCCTGCTGGAGTTGGGGGAAGGCAACTGCGTGACCGACTACTACTGGACGGCGCGGATCACCAACGATGATCAGGCGCGCGAAATCCCCGCCCTTGCCGAGAAATGCGGTGTCATCTCATTCAAGACCGCCCTGCATCTTCGCGCCGGTACCAAGGTGTGGCATATGTGGGGCGTGGCGCGCGGACGGGGCCTGTACGAGTACGATGATGGGCTAATCTACCTGGCTATGAAGAACATCGCCGCCATCAAGGGCGGGGTCTATTGCCTGCACTGCGAGAACTGGGAGATTGCCCGCGTCATCCAGGAAGATATCCAGAATCAAGGACGCAAAGACATGGCTGCTTGGTGCGACCGCTCCCCGGCCTTCTGCGAGGCCGGTCACGTTCACAACTACTCTTACTATGCCGGAGTTACCGGTTGCCCAATTTACATCATGCACGTGACCCAGCCCGAGACCATCGAAGAGATCATGAAAGCCCGTGGCGAAGGCGTGAAAATCTACGGGCAGACTGCCGCACAGTACCTGACCCTGGATAAAAACACCTGGAAGATCAACGTCCCCCTGCGGGATAAATCAGTAATGCCAGTACTATGGCAGGCCCTGGACCAGGGCCGGATTGATTCTATCGGCAGCGACCATACCGATTGGGGAAAGAAGAAGGAAGAGATGGAAGTGAAGGGGGATGTCTGGGCGACGCAGAGCGGTTTCCCTTCCAGGGTGGAGGCGCTGCTTCCGGTTATGCTCAGTGAAGGGGTAAACAAGGGCAGAATCACCTTGCGCCGTCTGGTGGAAGTATGCTCGGAAAATCCAGCCCGTATCTTCGGGCTTTATCCGCGGAAGGGCACCATTGCTGTGGGGTCGGATGCCGACCTTACCATCGTAGACCTGGACCGGACCAAGACCCTCACCCGGGATATGGTCCACGGCGTGGTGGGCTGGTCAATGTGGGAAGGGTGGGAGCTAAAGGGCTGGCCGGTGATGACAATCCTCCGGGGCAATATCATCGCCGAGTGGCCCGAGGGCGAGCCGCGTGCCAGGATTGTCGGCCAGCCGGCGGGTCGGTATCTGTGGCGGGGAGGATAAGCGAAAGACGTCTCCCCTGGCGGCTCGCTTATGGGAGAAGAAATGCCCGTTAACGCACTTGATCAATGATCATTAGCTAACATATGCAGGGACCAACCCGGCAATAGGTCGCGCCCCTACGAATGTTGGGCGAGCCAGGGACTCGAGCCCGAGGCATCTATAGCTTCTTGCGGCCTTTCATTAGCTCTTCCACTACCTTTTCAATCTCGCCGTTTTCGGCCCACCGGGCCTGTCGCTCGTATTTCTCCGGCCAGATTCCCAGGGAAACCCCGTACCAGGGTTCGGTATCTTTGAGTTTGGGAAACTCCAATTCCTGCCAGATCTTCCGGGCCTCTTCCATATAGTTCCGCTTGGGTAGGGCGATCGGCGTGTAGGGCCATTTGCGCGTGGCGTCGATTAGGAGCGCGGAAGCGTCCTGGAGCTCGCGGTCTTCCTCCTCGTTGGCTTTTTTGCTCACCCCATAAGGATACAGGGACTGGTCCAAGGAACTGGTCCGGCCCTGGATGACTTTGATATCCCGATGTGGCTGAAACCGGAAGCTAACCGCCCAGAAGACGGACTCCAGGTCCCAGGGATTGATGTCCTCGTCCACGGCGATGGCGATCTTGGGGAAGTTGGCATCCAGCGAAAGCGAGGCCAAAAGGGCGCGGCTGACTACCGATTTCGGGGTACGCACGCCACCCACGTCTTGCATGCGGATGACGCAGAGCCTCATGGCGCCGGCGCAATGATGGAAAGCCACATCTTTGACCTGCACGAGGCCCAGGTTGTCCCTGAGCACGCTCAGCCAGCGTCCTTCGCCGCCGATGCCGCGCAGGGTGCTGGATTCGCTAGGCGGCATTTGACTAATGTAGTCGTGCCAGATCGGGTTCTTGCGGTGGCTGATGGTCTTGACATTGAAGGCATAGACCATGCGGTCAATGATGGTGTAACCCAGGTTCTCGCCGCTGGCGCCATCGGGCTCCAGGTAGTCAGTGGCGATCTCGCCTTCTAGCACTATCTCGGCTGTGGCGGGTACCGTCAGGTCAACCGTCTCGCATTTCACTACTTCGATGGGCTCTTGGGCGATGCCTCCAGCTACGGCCTGCTCACTGACGCCGTAGGGCACCTTGCTAACACTGACATAGGAGATGGCGGGGACAATGCCGATCACTGCGGCCGCCGGAAGAGGTATGCCTTTCTGATGACATTTGTCCCAGTGGAACCCAAGATGGGTGCGGCTGCCCATAGCCCGGCACGAAATGTGAGTTGGCCCCAACAAAGTGCTATTATAAGTGCCAATGTTTATAACCCCAGTATCGGGGTCCTTGGTGTGCCATGAGATGGCGGTCAGGCGGGGCAAAGATTCCCAGCCATTGGTGGAAAAGGGGATAGCGAACTCGTTGAGCCCGCCATGCTCCAGGAGGCTGTCGCCGGTATGTATTTCTTCTTTGACGGGTCCGGCGCCCACGAGTACCGGAGAAATGGGCTTCTGATAGGCCCGCCGCCATGTCTCGTAGATCTTGTTTGTCGAGCAGTTCATTCCAATCGCGTAGACCTCGCGGGATGGGGCCATGACCGAGCTGGCTACGCGGCAGCGGTAATGCTCACCGTTCCTGCCGGTAACGTTCTGGAAGAAGAAGCCGGTGCGTTCGGACTCGGGCAGTCCCAGGTATTG
>CAZFEA010000411.1:0-2993 GCA_964518085.1 uncultured Dehalococcoidia bacterium | reverse complement strand
GCCTGGAAAATTCCCTGTGTTCATGATAGACCGGTCATTAGCGCATTGCAAGCCTGCCCTCGATTCCTTTGCCGCGGGGCTGCTTCCGAGGTTGGCTCGCCCCTACGTCCGACTCCGGTACGCCGTCCGCCTCGGGCGGATGCCGCTACGGGTTGAGGCTGAACCGTTCGTTGAACTGGTCGACGATGGCCAGCAGAGGGCCGTCCAGTATCTCCCGGACCTTTTTCACGATATGGGCCGGAATCTTTTTGTAGTAGGCCTCGGCGATGCCGCCGGCGATGCAGGCCATGGTATCGCTGTCGCCCCCGAGGGAGATAGCCTTGCGCACGGTGTCCTCGTAGCTCTCCGACTCCAGGAAAGCAATAATCGATTCCGGCACCGAACCCTGGCAGGTCTCGTTGAAGGCATACGAAGGCCGGATTTCATCCAGCGATCGCTGCAAGTTGTAGCCGAAGGTGCGCTCAACGTAGTCCCGTATCTGCACCTTGCCTTCGCCGGCGCGCGCCAGGAACATGGCCGAGGCCACCGCCTGCGCGCCTTTGATTCCTTCCGGGTGGTTATGGGTGACCGCGGCGCTTCGTTCCGCCTCTTTCAGCACTTCCTCCAGGGTTGAAAAAGCAAAACCCACCGGGCTGACCCTCATGGCCGAACCGTTGCCGAAGCTGTTATATGGCCGGGCGTCCGGGCGGTAAATCCAGTCCCTGAACATGCCCCCATATCCGGCGCCGGGATATTTCCTGCCATATTCCTTGAAGGTGGAGGCATAGTCCTTCTCGTTTAGAATGCAGTCGGCCACGGCGACGGTAAGTACGGTGTCATCGGTAAAATGGGACCGCGGCGAGAAAAGGTCAAATGAAGTGGACCTGGCGGGACTCCACTCATAGACCGAACCGATGATGTCTCCGGCGATAGCTCCAATCATGGGTGTCAGGGGACAGGTAACAGGTGTCAGGGAGGGGCACGCGGCCGCGTGCCGCTACAGGATATAGCGGCTCAGGTCTTCGTTCTTGATCAGGCTGCCGATGTGGTCCATCACGTAAGCCGCATCCACTACTACCTTGGTGCCCTGGTTCTCGCTGGCGGTGAAGTTAAGGTCCTCGAGGACCTTCTCCATGACGGTGTGCAGGCGCCGGGCGCCGATGTTTTCCGTCCGTTCGTTCATCATGGCCGCCAGACGCGCCATTTCCTTGATGCCCTCAGGGGCGAAAACCAGCTCGATCCCCTCGGTGGCCATCAGGGCCTGGTACTGCCTGGTAAGCGAGTTTTGAGGTTCAACCAGGATGGCTTCGAGGTCTTCCTGTCTCAAAGCGCTCAATTCCACCCGCAGAGGGAAACGTCCCTGAAGCTCGGGGATCAGGTCCGAGGGCTTGTTCTTATAAAACGTTCCGGCTCCGATGAACAGCATGTGATTGGTCCGCACCTGGCCGCACCGGGTCATGACGGTGGTCCCTTCGATGATGGGAAGAAGATCGCGCTGAACGCCTTCGCCGGAGATGTCCCGGCCCACGTCAACCGTCGGCGAAGCCAGCTTATCCAGCTCGTCAATAAACACCACGCCGTGGTTTTCGGCCTGCTTGACCGCCACATCAGTCATCTCATCGAAGTCCATCAGCTTGTTGGCCTCCTGGCGCACCAGGATACGCCGCGCCTCACGGACGGTGACTTTTCGCCGCCGCCGTGGCGGGCCGCATTTCTTGCCATTATCCATCATCTCACCGTGGACGTCATCTATTTCCTCGCCATAGTAATAGCCGCCCCGGAAGTCTACAAACGGGCCTTCCATGGGAGCGGTCACCTCGATCTCGATCATCTCCTCTTCCAGCTTATGACTCGAGAGGAGCCGCGCCAGGTAGCGCTTGGCCATGCCCGGACTGGGCTCGGCTTCGCTGGTGGCTGCCCGGGTAACCACGCTCCGGCCCTTGACGGCCAGCCTCGCTTTCTTCATCGTCCGCTGCTGGTAAAGATAATGGACTAATTTTTCATTGGCCAGCTTTTCCGCCTTCCCCTCAACCTCTTTAAGCTTGTTTTCGTACACGCGGGCAATGCTGGTATCCACAAGATCGTGGACGATAGACTCGACATCGCGCCCGACATAGCCAACTTCGGTAAACTTGGTCGCCTCGACCACGATAAATGGGGCATCGACCAGAGCCGCCATGCGCCTGGAAAGCTCGGTCTTACCAACGCCGGACGGGCCGATAAGAAGGATGTTCTTGGGCACCACTTCCTCTTTCATCTCCTTGGGAAGCAAACTCCTTCTTTCCCTGTTCCTCAACGCTATCGCCACTGTTCTCTTGGCCCCATGCTGCCCCACAATGTACTTATCTAATTCCCGGACGATGGCCCGGGGAGTCAAGTCGTCCATGTTCTAATCTCCTGGTTCGTGTCCAAGTTACAGTTTATCACACAACCGCAGGGCCGCGCCAAATTTGGCCCTGACCCTGGCCTCCAGCTCAGGGCCGATCTTGATCTCCTGTGGAAACTGGTTGATCCACTCGAAAGACTTGCAGGCATCGATAATCGCCCGGCTGTTGAAATGGCCCATGCCCGGCTGTTTCCGGATTACGGGGTCCATCACCGTGCTCCAGCACCGCCTGAAGATGTCGATATCCTTTTCCGGGTCGGACCGGGTGCAGACCGCCCACAGTACCTCCTGGATGTTGGTCGGGTCAATATCCTCGTCGACCACCACAACATAACGACCGAAGAAACCCTTTCTGGCCAACTGGGAAGCCAGCAACGCCGCCTGTTTTGCGTGGCCGGCATAGCGCTGTTTGATGGCAACTATCACCAGCATCTGGTTGGCCGCCTCCCCCATCCAGACGCCTCTGATATCCGGCACGCCTGCGGCTTCCAGGTCATTGTAAAGTATGGCGCTGGTAACCACGCCGCGAAAGTAGCTTGAATGACTCGGAGCCTTGCCCGGCGGCGATCCCATGATGATGGGGTTATTCCGGTAATATACCCGCTCGACCTCGATGATGGGGGCCGGG
>CAZFEA010000410.1:0-3003 GCA_964518085.1 uncultured Dehalococcoidia bacterium | reverse complement strand
TTAAATCCCCCTTAGTCCCCCTTTTTCAAAGGGGGAGACGAGATTTTCGTAACAATGGCTCGGTTTCGGGCCGATATCCATGACCGTGGCGGGCGAGCCGCCCTACCTGGCCCCCGCCACCACCCCCTGGCTCGCCCCTACGGTCTCATTTCATCAGTTTCCCGAATATGTCCACTGATAGCTTCCGCATTTCCACCCGCAGTTGCATCTGCTCTTCGTCGGGAAAGAAGTCCTCCGACCGGGGGATGGTGTCGGTATCCAGGCCTTCCCGGCTGACGTCAACCCGTCTCGAGGTGTATTCCATGGAACGGAACCAGACCGTTGAGCCTTCTTTGCTCAGAAGCCAGTTGACATAGACTTGCGCCGCCCTGGGGTTCGGTCCCTTGCTGAAGACCAGGATGTTTCCCGGTCCCGAGCCGATATACCTCGGCTCCTTCAGTTCGGAGAGCAACTTGACCGGCGCCCTGGCTTTTCGGAAATCGCTGAAAAGCGACATGCTCTGCCCCAGGGCGACAGGGTACTTACCCCGGGCCACCCACTCCATCAGCATGCGGTTATCCCTGGTGACCAGTGGTTCCTGCGCGGCAAGCCGCCTGAAGACGGCAATAGCCTCGTCTTTACCCCAGACCCTGACCAGCGCGGCCATGAGGTTCGGTCCGGGGCCTGAAACCGTCGGATCGTTAAAGACTATCTGCCCTTTGAATCTCGACTGGAGCAGGTCTTTGAAGGAAGTTAGCTCGCCCGGCTTGATCAGGTCGGTATTGATCATGGCATAAGGTATCGCCTGGCCCATGAAAGTGATAATGTGGTTGTCTTTGTCGGCGAATGGAAGCTTGCCTCCCATCCAGTTCCCGGGGTCCTTCACCTCCGGTAGCACCAGCAGGTTGTCGAGGGGCACGGTAACGCCGGTGGGCTTGATGTCCATCAGGGTGGTGGTGTCTCCCAGGTGGCCGATGTCCGCCAGGTAAAGGCCGGCGGCGCGTTCGGCATGGAGTTTTGCGGTTACTTCGGGGGGCCTGCCCTGGACAAACTCGAGGTCGATGCCAAACCGCTGCCGGAAAGCCTGGCTCAATGGCGTAACGCCGGCAGCCAGGGCAGTGCCATAGATGTTGACCTTGCCCTCTTTTCTGGCTTCGGCCACCAGCGAATCCCAGTCCGATGCCGGAGCCGGCGTGCCTGCCCGCTTATCCTGGGCCGGGGGGATGGCGGGACCGGTGGCGGGCGGGGTGGGGCCACAGGCAAAGAGCAATGGCGCCACGAGCAGGAACAATGCCAGGGCTGTGACATATTTGAGATTGATCCGAAAATACCGGTACCACAGGCGTCCTCGCCTGTGCGGAAAATGTTTTTCATACATCATAGTGCTCGCGGGCGAGCATGGTTGGTTCATCATTGGTTGCCTCCACGCGTGAGTTATCGAATTATTGAGTTCATTGGGTTCATCGGGTTCGTTGAGTTCCTTGGGTTCCCCGTTCCACCAAAAGGCACGCGCAGCGTGCTGCTACTGGCCACTGGCTACTCCGGCACGGCAGGCCGTGCTGCTACTGGCTACTCGCATACTTGCCAGCCCACCAGTCTATTATCTCCGACCCGGTGGCGAACCATACCTTTTCGTGCCCCTTGATGTAGTGGATGGCCTTATCCAGCCAGCGGATCCGGTATGGCACGCCGGTGAGGAAGGGATGCAGGGCGATGGCCATCACCCGCCCGCTGGTCGCCCCTTCGCGGTACAACACGTCGAAATGGTCCTTGATCATCTCGTAGAACTCCTGGGCCGACCGGTGTTCGGTAATGTAAGCCGGCATGTCGTTTATGCCCACCGAATACGGAATGGAAAAGAGCCGTCCCTTCTTCACCCTCATTTCAAAGGGCTGGTCGTCGCAGGGCCAGTCGGCAACGTACTTGATCCCTTCCTCGGCCAGTATGTCGGGAGTGTTGAACGTTTCGATCAAGCCCGGGCCCAGCCAGCCTTCCGGTTTCTTGCCGGTCGAAGCAGTAATGGTATCGATCACAGAACGGATGGTTTCCCTTTCCTTGTCCTCGGCCAGGTTAGCCAGGGAAGACGAGTTGGTGATGCCATGACCCATGAATTCCCAGGAAAGCTTGTTGGCCTCGGTGATTATCTGGGGATGTTGCTGGCAGACAGCCGAGTTCAAGGCTACGGTAGCCCTGATCTCGTGCTTGTCCAGGACTTCCATGATTCTCCAGATGCCGATGCGGTTGCCGTAGTCCCGCTGGGCATAATTGCGCACATCCGGGACAATGTCGCCGGCGGCGGCGCCGCCGAAGCGGCGTACCTGCAGGTCGAACCACTCGATGTTGGGGATAACCCACACCGCAACGTGGGCGCCATTTGGCCAGGTAAGCTGTTTTCTGCCCAGGATAGGTAGGTAAGGATAGCGCTGGTTTTCCAAGTTCGCTGGCCTCCTTAATATCAAGTATCAAGTGTCAAGTAACAAGTAACAAGCGAAAATTCCAAATGCCAGGCGCCAAATTCCAAATGATCGTCCATGAGCTGCGCTCACAACGCCGGATGAATACAATGTCTCACAGGCAGGGCCGCCTGTGGTACCCGTCGTCTCACAGGCACGGAGGCCTGTGCCACCCGTTGTCTCACAGGCAGGGCTCCGCCAGAGGCGGATGGTACCGGTTATTTCCCGGGGAATCCAAAATCCCAAGCTTCAAAGCCCAAAAACAGATCGACCGGATGATTCCCTCTGGTCTCTATCTCTATCTCTATCTCTATTCTCGATTCTCCGCCTTCTTGGCTTCTTCCCATAGCCGGTCCAGCTCATCCAGGGAGAGCCCGGACAGTTCCAGTCCCCTTTCTCTGCATAGCTTCTCCATTTGGGCAAAGCGCTGGTAGAAACGCCGGTTGGTCCCCCGGAGGGCCGCTTCGGAGTCAATGCCCAGGTGCCGGCCGAGATTCACCAGGGTAAAAAGCACATCTCCAAATTCGGCGGCTTTCTTATCGATGTCAACGGCGGCGCCCCTTACGCCGTT
>CAZFEA010000409.1:0-3012 GCA_964518085.1 uncultured Dehalococcoidia bacterium | reverse complement strand
TGACCCATTTGACGCCTGACCCCTGGGGAACGTTAAAAGTGGCGCTGACGCTTTGCCCCCGCGGCGTGGCCGCCCGGTAAAAGTGCGCATCCAGGTCCGCTTCGTTTCCCGCCGACACCACCTGGGGAATGCCCGGCCCGGACTGCGGGTTTGCCAGTTCGTCTATGCGCCCCTCCTCGGCGGAGGACCCGTCCATGAACTGCCAGTATAAGTAAAAGCCCCACGAGTAGTTCATCACCTTGGCGCCATCTGCCTGGGCCCAGTCTTGGAACTTATTCAGATTGACGCCCTCGTATTCCTTGTCCGCGTTCTTCTGCCAGTTGCCCATGATGTAGTCGGCGCCCGGGGCCATGCCGATGTACGTCCTGTTCTGGGTCGACTTGTTTTCCTCCAGCCGGCCGCTGGCCATGACCCCGGCGACGTTGGTGCCGTGTCCGTCGGTATCGCGGGCCGCCCTTATCAAATCCAGACCGCGCTGCCTTCTTATGGGCACTGACTGACCGTCCGGCAGGTAGTAAATGGCATAGAACTTGCTGGTCCAGATGGGGATCAACTTGTCGCCGCTATCGAAGACGCCGTTGTTATTATAGTCGTCGACGATGAAGAGCTTCTCCCCATAGCTGGCATCGGTTTCCACAAAACCGCTGCCCTCCCCGAAATCCCTTACGCCGACTGTCCCCTCGTTGGGACGGTCAATGTACAGGAAGTCCAGCTTCCATTCGAAATTCCCCGTGTTGCCCTGGGCGCCGCTGGCGTTGATCCACCGCAGCGGCCCTTCTCCCGGGTCCGCCTGGCCGTTGCCATTGAGATCGACATAGTCCTCCCCGTTATTGAAACCGGGTTGGCCCAGGTCAAGCCAGGCTTTGGGCGACTGGGCCGAGTCGCCGGGGTTGTTGCGGAAGAAGTCGGGATGGAACTGGTCCACGCCGGTGTCGTGAACACCTATGGTAACGCCCTTCCCGGTCAGTTTTTGTCCGCTGCTGTCGGTCATCCGCCAGACCATGTCAGCCCGCGTCGCCGGTACGCTGCTGGTGATGTGCAGCTTCGGCGGCGGCCAGAACGAGGTCTCAAGGGTGGAAACAAACGGAAAACTGGCCAGTTCCTGCACCTTGCCCAGCGGCACGCTGGCGGAATAAAACCGGCCGAGGCGGGCCACGGTGCCATTCCGGTCCCTGTCCAGCTTCACCCCGGCAGCCTCGATGGCCGAGATCTGCACCGGGGTAAGCTGGCTGACGGCACGGAGGTGAATGTCGATGCCGCCCCGCTTTTCAATCCGCTTGATGACCGAATCTATTTCTGACCCCGGCGTAATGTCACCTTGCTTTACCCGGTAGAGGATCGCCGACAGACCGGCATCCAGTTTCGTGGCTACGACGCGGGGAGGCGCCTGCGCAGCCGCCCGGACCTCATCCGGGGGCGCGATCCTCACCTGAAAAAGAGATACTGGAGGAAAGACCAGGGTTACCGTGAGCCAGCCCAGCAGCATACCTTTGACAGCCCTTTTGAGTCCCATCATGTCTCCTTTCAAACAAGAATACAAGTGGGTTGGATTAATTCAGTTTCATACCAGGAAACAAGTCGGTCCTCAGGCGAAATACGTACTCCTGGTTGGAAAACCAACACACCAAATCCCACGGTATCACCGCGCCAATGTCCCACTTTCCGGCCAAGTTGCCGGTCCAAAAGTGTTGTCCTGCTATCGTACCGTTCGGCAATCTATCGAAGATGATGCCCTTGTCCTCTAACTCGGCAATCTCAATGTCCGTAAGCCGGTAGTTAAAGGTGACGCCAATCTGTATGTCGCGCCGGGAGAGCAGCCGGTCTATCTGTGACCCCGGCGCCGGCGGTGACTCCTTGATGCGTTCCCTCGTGTACATAAGAGCACTCAGGCCGCTTTCCATCTTGTCATGCCGGCACGCCGGCTCGGGAGTAGGAGCAGGCGGGGAGGGTTCCGGGCTGGCACTCGCTGCAGGCGAAGGAGGCGGAAGGGTTTCAAGCGGCGTTGCCGTCGAACGGGGGGGCGTAACGGCGGTGCCCGGCGGGACAGTTTCAGCTTGTACCGGCACGGTGGTGGGGGTGGGAACGAGATGGGTCGCCTGGTCCAACGGGGGCCTGAAACAACTTGTGGCCGCCAGAATGGCAAGCACAAATACACCAACTGCCAAAGCCAGGTCTTTCATTTTAGTAGCCTCCAGGAATGCGTCTCTTTTCGCCAGACATGGTACCAGGAGTACGGAAACCCACTTACGGGCAAACTAACGCCGGGGCGCTTTCCGAGATGCAAGGACACGGACCGGGACATGAACCAAGGCCAACCAGGGACGAGAGACCCAAAAGACGCAACTAAGACAACCCCGATATCATAACATACCCCCCCCCCCCGTGTTTGCAAGCCCTTTTCCGGCAATTTCTCGAGAATTTTCCCGCAATTCCCGCAGCGTGCCGCTACGGGTCGTTGAGTGCACCCTGGCGGGATTACTTCGTCCGCCTCTGGCGGACTCGCAATGACATTTTGGGAGCAATCAGCCATGCTCGCTTGCGATCCCCATCAAGCATGAAAGACCGTGCTCCTACAGGCAGGGCCGCCTGTGGTACCGGTATTTTCGTAACAAGTCTCTATTTCATTAAATGGCCCCACATCGATCTGGCCACGGACCGGTACTCGTCCCTTTTCGCTATTGACTCCTCGGTATCGGTGTAGACATACTTTTCCCCGGGTTGCCTGACCGCCCATGCCGGCAGGTGGTCGGTGGGCACATCCACCCTTCCACTCTGACCCAGTGAGACCCGGGAAAGCACTGTTTGCCCCTCTTTGCTGGCAAACCAGTTCACAAATAGCCTGGCGGCGTTGGGGTGCGGCGCTTTGTTCATCAGGTGTAGAACGGTAACGCTGGAAACGATGAATGTCGGCTCTGCTTTCGGGCTCATGACCGTGATCGGCGCCTGTTCCCTGACGAATTCCATCATTATGCCGTCATTGAATCCGAGCAGTATGGGATACTTGCCCTGCGC
>CAZFEA010000408.1:0-3021 GCA_964518085.1 uncultured Dehalococcoidia bacterium | reverse complement strand
GGTCCCCAGATGATCACCCAGAGCGGCACCTGGGATGCCTTCTTCGCCGCTTACGGCCCCACTCAGTACCTGGGCGCCGGCGGCAGTATTCGCTGCGACATGGCCGAGCACGTCTTCGGCAACCTGATCCACGGCGGCTACCACTGCGAACCGGACCTCCCCCGCTGCAACTACGCCATCCTGTTCGGCTCGAACTCATCGGGTTCCGGCGGCGCCCCGGAGACGGTGCTGTATAGCGACGCCCGGGCGCGGGGCATGAAAATGGTGGTCGTCGACCCCTATTACTCCCTTACCGCGGCCAAGGCCGACACCTGGCTGCCGATACGGCCCGGCGCCGACCTGGCGTTCATGCTGGCCATGATCCACGTCATCCTGTGCGAGCTGGGCAAATATGACGCTCCCTATCTGAGGACCCTGACCAACGCACCCTATCTGGTGGGCAACGACGGCTATTTTGCCAGAGACGGCGCCGGCAAGGTGCTGGTCTGGGATTGCGCTACCGGCAAGCCGGTGGCATTCGATAGCTGCAACCCCCAGGATATGGCCCTGGAGGGCAAATACCTGGTCGACGGCAAAGAGGCCCGTCCCGCATTGCAGGCCCTGAAGGACCAGGTGGCGCACTACAATCCCGAGTGGGCGGCGCCGGTAACCGACATATCCGCGGCGAAGATACGCCAGGTATCCCGGGAATATGTCGAAGCGGCGCAGATAGGCAGCACCATAGACCTGGACGGTCTGATGCTGCCCTGGAGACCGGTGGCCATCAAGATCGGCCGCGGGCTGACCGGGCAGACCCGCTCCTTCCATGTAAGCCTGTGCCAGCATCTCTTAGCCCTGCTCGTCGGCGGCCTGATGACCCCCGGCGGGCACCTGGGCGGCGGCCGGCAGGGCGGACACGTGCTCTATAGCGGCATCGGCATCGCCGCCGGACCCGACGGCATGACCAAACTGAATACCTATCCCTTCACCTGGCCGCCGGCGTCTTACAGCGGCACCGAGACGCTGTTGCCCTTTTGCAAGGTCTACAACCTGGCCCATCCCCGGCACCTGGCCTATCGCAACCTGGTGGAGCCACCGAAGAACTTCCCCTTGCCGGCTCCTCCCGAGGCCTATATCAGGTACCGCCAGAACCCTATTCTGTCCATAGGCGAACCCGAGATCGTTTACCGGGCGCTGGTGCGCATACCATTCATCGTTTCTTTCTCTTACGTTTTTGACGAGATCACCGAGATGGCCGATGTGGTGCTTCCCGAACACCTGGACCTGGAACGGTACGAGCTGTGCACCCATATCCGCGATGCCACCGGGAAAAAGTTCATCGGCGCCGCCCTGCGCCAGCAGGTGATCAAGCCGGTCCACAACACCGTCGAAATATCGGACTTTTTCGCCGGCCTGGCGGAGCGGCTGGGCTTTACCGACAAATACAACCAGGCGGTCAACAACCTTTTCGGCCTCACCGGTCAGTACCGCCTCGAGGGAAATACCCGGTATGACTGGCTCGACGTCGTCGACCGGCACTGCAAATCGGTCACTCGCGGCGAGCACGATTTCGAATGGTTCCGCCAGAATGGCGGCTTCCTGGAACCGGTGCCCGCTACCCACCAGTATGACGTTTACCTGGACATGGTAGCCAAAAAGCTGCGTTTCCCGCTACCTTACATGGAGCAGGTGAAGAAGACCGGCGAGGAACTGGCCGCCAACCTGGCGAAAGTCGGAGTGGACTGGTGGCCTACGGACGAATACCTGCCGCTGCCCGCTTATTTCCCGTCGGTACTGGACGCGGTGCCGGAAGAATACAATTTTTATGTCACTACCACTCGTCCCGCCCAGTTTTCCTGGGGGAGCAATATCGACTCACGCTGGCTCAACGAGGCATCCGACCTCAACCCCGGCCAGACCGACATCATCATGAATGCGCAGAGGGCGCGCAGCATGGGCATCCGGAACGGGGACGAAGTTTGCGTGGAATCGCCGGCGGGAAAGATACGCCGAAAGGTCAGGCTCGCCGAGGGAATCCGTCCGGACACCTTGATGATCATGGGCCAGTTCGGCCAGTGGGCCTTCCCCGGGGCGAAGGAGAGCGGCCGGGTCAGCCAGGCCAGCCTTACCCCCATCCGCCATGACTGGACCGACCATTTCATGAGCAACATGCAGGGGTCGGTGATCAAGGCGAAAGTGTACAAGGATTGAAAGATTGAAAAATTGCGGTACCACAGGCGGCCCTGCCTGTGAGACGTGGCCATGAAGAATGGCCGGTACCACAGGCGGCCCTGCCTGTGGCGTAAGTTCCAAGTAACAAGTAACAAGTTACAACAAATTCCAATAACCAAATTCAAAATTGCAAACGCGGAACGGCCCCGGTACCACAGGCGTCCCGCCTGTGGGATCTTGCTCTAACCCGTTGAAACTTATGATCTTGAATCTTTCAATCTTCCAATTTTTCAATCATAGCCTATGAGATACGGCATGGTCATCGACCTGGCCCGGTGCGTCGGCTGCTGCGGCTGCACCGTGACCTGCAAGGCGGAGCACTGCCTCCCCCCCGGCATTCTCTGGGCGCGGGTGCTGTTCAAAGAGATCGGCGAATACCCCGCAGTCCACCGGGCCATGGTCCCGGTGCTGTGCAACCACTGTAAAGACGCCGCCTGCGTCAAGGTGTGCCCGTCGGGGGCCACGCAGAAGCGTGAAGACGGCCTGGTAACCATTGATTACTCCCGGTGCATCGGCTGCCGCTACTGCATGATGGCCTGTCCCTTCGGCGCGCGCTCCTTCTATGAAAAAGAGACCGCCCTGTTCCCCGGCCATGGACTCACGCCCTACGAGGAAATCGGCTATGCCCGGTACCAGCCGGGGACGGTCATGAAGTGCAACTTCTGCCAGGAGCGCATCGATGAGGCGGCGTCACATGGCAAAAGACCGGGCAACGACCGCGAAGCCACCCCGGCCTGCGTCAACGCCTGTGTCGGCAAAGCCCGCTTCTTCGGCGACCTGGACGACCCTGACAGTGAAGTTTCCATCCTC
>CAZFEA010000407.1:0-3036 GCA_964518085.1 uncultured Dehalococcoidia bacterium | reverse complement strand
AGTTCGTAGCCCTTTCCCCGGCAGGCAGTCCAACCGGCTTATGGTGAAACTTCAGGCATCCCTGGGCGGGTTGACAAAACACCAAAACTATTGTATTGTTTTTCGTTCTTATGCGAGTGATATATGTATGAAGTAATGGTCCTGAATAAAACTGAGGGCGCAAAGAAAGGGGCATCCGCATTGGTCAGTTCAACGATGAATCAGGTGACAGCCATGAAGGCGAGAAGAGAAACTGAGCGCATCCTCATCATTGCAAGTAACCATGGGCCTGCGGGGGAGTTCGCGGCAGCTCTGAATGAGCAGGGATATAGCGTGGCCACGGTGCGGGACTATCCGGAAGCGCTGCTTAACCTGGCCAGGCTCAATCCGGACATAGTGGTCGTGGAAGAAGGCCATGTGGGATACGAACTCCGTTCCCTGTTCGATGTCCCGGTCATTCTCATCAGCACCGGCCCCGACGGCAGCAAAGCATTCCAGGCCCTGGGAGGCGAGGCTGATGAATCGTCGGCCACTCCTCCCGATGGTCGTGGGCTGGTGGCCAGGATAAAGAAATGCTGGGAGCAAGCCAACGGAGAACGGCCGCGAAATCCGTAGCGCGTTGAGGGCAACGCTCCAGTGGGTCAACACGGCGCTCCCGACCGGAAGCCGGATGGGGGGAAAAAGCCGGCGGAGGCCAGCGGATTGAGTTTCTGCAACAAAGGATGTCCCAGGCACCCCCAGTCACCCGGGACGGATAACGGTTGCTACTATGAACCCGGGTGCTGGAAAGGGTACCTGGATGTCGTACTCAGAGCGCTGAGGAGGCTGTCGCGCAATGGTTCCAAGACAGAAACGGAGACCACCAACCAGAACATCAGGCCCGATATGGAGAGCTAGATGCACCGGATATTTAATTTGATGGGTATCGCCGCCGCCGGCGTCGGCATCGGCATCTTCCTCGGCCAGCTCACCCAATACGCCCTGCCCATGGCCTGGGCGATGCTGGGCATCGGGGCCATGATTCTCGTCCTGGGCAGCCTCAGGCAAACCCCGTGAACCCTGCAAACGCGTGAAATTAGCTTCGTCCCGCCGCTACGGCCACCGAATCGCCTGTCCCCCACAGTACCGGGTTTCCCCGAAAGACTGCCGCCCCATCTCAACTTCTACAAGAGAGGACCCCTTATGAAAGCAGTATTCCTGGACCGGGACGGCGTCATCAACGAGCTTGTTTACCACCAGGAGCTCGGCATTATTGACTCGCCGTTCACCGCCGACCAGTTCAATCTCCGTCCCGGCGTCGCGGCTGCCATCAGCCAGTTCCACGAGCTGGGGTACCAGGTAGTGGTCGTTTCCAACCAGCCCGGCATAGCCAAGGGCCATTTCACCGCGGCCACTTTCGCGCAGATAGTCTGCAAAATGACGCAAGAACTGGCCCGGGCCTCCGCCAGCGTGGACGGGGAGTATTATTGCCTGCACCACCCCGAGGCCAGGCTACCCGGCTACCGGATGGAGTGCGACTGCCGCAAACCAGCGCCGGGCCTGATAACCCGGGCCGCCAGAGAAATGAAACTGGACCTGTCCCGGTCGTGGATGATCGGCGACGGCCTGACCGATGTCCAGGCGGGCAAACTGGCCGGAGTCTCCACCATTCTGATTGGGACCATGAAATGCGAGCTGTGCAAATTGATGGACGAAAAAAATGCCAGGCCCGACGCCGTCTGCAGCGACCTGCTGGACGCGGCGCGCCTCATCCGAAACCACCAGGCCGCAGCCGGCGGGGCCGCGGCGACCAAAGACAACGGCGTCATGTTTGAAGGCGCCGCCTGTCACGGCGCGCCCCTGCTGACCCCGGCGCCGGCGCGAAAGGACGCCAACCCATGAGTCTGCCAGGGATTCCCCGCATCCTCATCGCCATCCCCGCCTGCAACGAAGAGAAGTACATCGGCAGCCTGGTCCTCAAGTCCCGCCAGCACGCCCGCGAGGTGATCGTCCTGGATGACGGCAGCCAGGACGATACTGCCGTGGTGGCCACCCTGGCCGGGGCCACCGTGTTGCGGCACCAGCGCAATGAAGGCAAAGGGGTGGCCCTCCGCCACATCCTCTCTGAGGCCAGAAAGATAAATCCCGATGTCCTGGTGCTCCTCGACGCCGACTTCCAGCACAACCCTGACGAGATTCCCTACCTCATCAAGCCCGTCTTCGAAGGCTACGACCTGGTCATCGGCTCGCGGCAGCAGCAAAAAAGCAAGATTCCCACATTCCGCCGCTTCGGCCAGAACATTCTCTCCCGCGGCACCAACGTCCTCGCCGGCGGAAAAGTGACCGATTCCCAGTCCGGGTTCCGGGCCCTATCCTCCCGGGCCATAGCCCAGCTCGAGCTAACCCAGGATGGCTTCGCCGTGGACTCGGAAATGATCGCCGCGGCCGCGGCCAAGGCCCTCAAAGTCAAAGAGGTTCCCATTTCTGCCATCTACCACGAAGACGGCTCCCTCAGGCACACCGTAGGACAGGGCGTCGGCGTCCTGACCCGGATCACCGCCATGATCGCCGAGCGCCGTCCCCTGTTCTTCTTCGGGGTTTCGGGGGCCATCGCCATCGCCGCCGGCATCATAGCCGGCATCAAGACGGTCAACGCCTTCGTGGTTTACCGCGGCGTCATCCCTCCGGGCACCGTGGTACTTTCAGCCATTTTCCTCATCGTGGGGACCTTCAGCATATTCACCGGTATCGTTCTCCACACTTTAGCCAGAAAGAAGGCATAAGCCTCCGGCTCGATTCCCCGGAAAAATCTTGCCAAAATCCCCGGCAACACGCTTGACAAGAAATCCTGTTCTGTGTATTATGTCCAACGGGTTTGTTCATCAACGAATCAATCATATATGAACATGACGGAAGCAGTAAAACAAACAACCATGAGCTGCACCTCCCCCTTTCGCAAAAGGGGGATACAGGAGACCCAGTTTACCTCCCCCTTTCGCAAAAGGGGGATACAGGAGACCCAGCTTACCTCCCCCTTTCGCAAAAGGGGGATACAGGGGGATTTTGCCTGTTTCTTAA
>CAZFEA010000406.1:0-3047 GCA_964518085.1 uncultured Dehalococcoidia bacterium | reverse complement strand
ATCTATTCCGACATGAAGACCCATGCCATGGGGCCGCTGCTGGCCGAGCCGGGCCCGCAGAACGGCATTCCCGCGGATGTCTTCCGCACCCAGCCGCTGTGGGGACTGGCCGGTTCCGCGCCTTATTTGCACGATGGCTCGGCCAACACCATCGAAGAGGCCATCCTGAAACACGGCGGCGAGGCGCAAACGGCGCGCGACAATTTCAGTAATCTCGCTCCCACCGGCAGGCAGGACCTGCTGGCGTTCCTTAACTCCCTGGTGTTGCCGAAGCCGGCCCAACTGGAGCTGGACTTCTATAACCGCCTGACCTCCCGCGACCGGAACATACTGGCCCCGGTGCTGAAATCGTTCAGCCGGCCGGTAGAGGAACCGGTGCTGGTGGCCTGGATGGTCAACCCGCCGCTGGAAGGCAGCGCAGCAATAAAAGGGATATTGACCGTCCAGGTCTCCATTACATCTTCGGTCGGACTGAAGAAAGCATCGCTGAAGGTGGACGGCGCCTCGACCGCGCCGCTGGGACTGAATCCCGCCACCGGCTTCTACGAAACACAGGTGGATACCAGGAAGCTGCCGGATGGGGACCACCAGTTGACGCTTGATATCGAGGACAGGGCGGGGCAGCAGCCCGTGGGCACGCTGCAGATGACGGTTATCGTCAACAACTCGGGTACCGCCGGCTCGGTAAACGCCGGCAGCCTGGCTTCGGTGGTACCGCCGGGGACCCCGGTAAGGACTTTTAACATTTCGGCTATAGATGTGGTCATCACCATAAACCGCTTCGGCGATCACGACCCCCAGGGGAAGATGTTCGTTCTCGACGAGAACATCCCGGCGGTCCGCGCCCAGGAAGCCAGGCCGCTTCCCGACAGGGTGAGCATCGGACTGCGGGACGATCCCATCCAACCGCTGGTCATCCGCGCCAATATCGGCGACCTGGTGAAGGTCAACTTCACCAACCGGTTGAAAGCGGGCCGCGCCAGCATGCATGTCGGCGGCCTGGCGGTGGACCCCAAAACATCCGGCGGCGCTTTCGTGGGCAAGAACCCGGACACGCTGGTCGACCCCGGCCAGAGCATTACCTACCAGTGGTATGTGCCCGACCGCCGCAACATGGAAGGCGCCTATGTCTTCAACAGCATGGGCGACCCGCGCCAGCAGCAGGCGCACGGCCTTTTCGGCGTGATCAACATCGAGCCGAAGGGCTCCGTCTACCTCAATCCCAGCACCGGGCTGCCGCAGAAGAGCGGCTGGGAAGCGATCATTGTCGATCCCGGCGGCAAGGACTTCCGCGAAGATACCATCATCTACCATGAATTCGGCGACGAAGAGTTCAGCCTTTCGGATAAGAATGGAAGAGAGTTGCCAACGGTGGCGCCCATCACCAAAGCCTACCGTCCCGGCAGCCGGGCGCTCAACTACCGCTCCGAGCCTTTCTGGCGCCGCCTGGAACTGACCAAAGAGGCGACCGGCCTGGAAGACGAATCGCAGACCTACGGCTCGTACATGAATGGGGATCCAGCCACGCCGATACCCCGGGGATACATCGGCGACCCGACCAAGCGGCGCATTGTTCACGCCGGGTCGGAACGCTTCCACATGGAGCACCTCCATGGCGGTTCCATTCGCTGGCGGTTTGACCCCTTCGTGGAGCCCGACCAGTGGGGGTTGCCGTTTGATAAGAACCCCTCGCCACAGTCAGTTAGTCAGAGGATTGACTCGCAGGGCATCGGCCCCGGCGAATCATATACAGCATGGCCCGAAGGGGCCGCCGGCGGCCTGCAGGCCGGCGCCGGAGAATTCCTGTTCCACTGCCACTTCCCCGAGCATTATATTGGGGGCATGTGGGCCTTCTGGAGGGTCTTCGATACCCTGCAAACCGCCCAGACCACCCTTCCCGGTCACCCGCCGCTGGCGGAACTGACCGACCGCGCCGGCAGGACTCCCCTGGCGGTAGACTCCCTGGGACTGATGGGCAAGGCGCTGCCTTCAGGCAAGACGCTGACCGCCGGACCTACCACTACCACCACCAAAAACATTGACGAATGGATTAAATCGGTGCTGCCGCCCCAGGGAGTTCCGGGAACCTACGACGCCTCGGTATGGGACTGGACCAAACAGGATACCTCCGGGGGGCCCCTGTACTTCTCCGAGCCGGAAGATACCCGGAGCTGGGTAAACTGGGCCTCGCCCAGGCCCGGGCAGCGTCTTCCCATCATGTTCAACCCCAGAAATGGACGCCCGGCGTTTCCGCTGTTGCGGCCGCACCTGGGAAAACGCCCCCCGTTCGCCCCCGGCCGGAGCGGCTCACCCTGGCTGGGTGAACCCGATGCCGACCATCCCGACAGCCTGATACCGACGACGGCGCGGCGGCTGGAGTACACTATCGTCAGCGTGCCAACCCAGGTCACTTTCAACGAAAAGTTCGGCATCACCAATCGCAACACCGCCTTGCTCATGCTGGATGAAGACAAGGAAGACATCCTAGCCGGACGCAAGAAGAAAGAGCAATTGACCATCCGCGCCAATGTGGGCGACGGCATCGACATTATCCAGTACAGCGAAATTCCGGATTCCGCGGAATTCCCGCTGTTCAAGGCCAACACTCATATTCACTTCGTGCAGTTCGATACCCAGGCGTCGGACGGGGTGATCAGCGGCCTTTCCTACGAGCAAAGCGTTCGCAGCTACTTGCTTGAGGGTCCCTCAGGCAATGGCATCCGGATGACCCAGGCCGCCCCCGCCGGCAGCAATACCATCACCGTAGATAATGCTTCCACCCTCAAGGTAAACGCCTTCCTGGGAATCGGCTTCGGCGTGGCCCGCAACCGGCCCGACGGCTTCGAATGGGCGCAAATAATAGGCAAGAATGGCAACACGCTGACCCTGGACCGGGCGCTTCAAAAGAACCATCCCGCCGGGCAGTTCGCCGGGGTCGAGTTCACCCGGCAC
The DNA here is from genome assembly GCA_964518085.1 of uncultured Dehalococcoidia bacterium. GTDB lineage: Bacteria > Chloroflexota > Dehalococcoidia > JACQUA01 > JACQUA01 > JACQUA01. The sequence goes on along the minus strand of CAZFEA010000406.1, from coordinate 95 downwards.
CAGTGGTATGCCGACGTGGAGGAAGGCACGACCTTCTTCCACAACCACGTCTTCGGCATCCCCGGCTTTGGAATGGGCCTGACCGGGGCGCTGAT
>CAZFEA010000405.1:0-3052 GCA_964518085.1 uncultured Dehalococcoidia bacterium | reverse complement strand
GAATGGCCGTCAAACATTCCCATGACCCCTTCGATGATGCTGATCCCGGCGCGGGCGGCGCTGCGTTGAAAAAGGTCCTGCAACGCATCGCGTTCGATCATCCAGCTATCGAGATTGCGCGAAGGGATTCCGGCGGCAACGGTATGGTAGCCAGGGTCGATGTAGTCGGGGCCGACTTTGTAGCCCTGGACTTTCAGGCCCCGACGCCGCAGAGCGGCCATGGTCCCGGTGGCCAGGGTGGTCTTTCCACAACCCGAGTTAACTCCGGCAAAGACGAGGCGGGGGATGTCATATGTCGTACAGGAAGTCATGTTCCACTGTCTTCTATGATTTGGTAAATCTTCTGCATATCCAGGTTCTGCCGCAATTCGTCCGCCAGGCGGTCGTAGAGCTTATCGCCCTCAAGAAAAGCAGAGTTCTCCGGGCAGGGCAGGCCATAGCGCCGGCGAAGTCGCCTCAGGAAAGCCGAACGGAAACCGGGGTCATCAAAGATGCCGTGAAGGTATGTCCCCAGGGCCAGTCCATCCTGGCTCAAGGCGCCGTCCGGGTGTTGATCGCCGGTCTCGAAGGCGGGGGATACCAGAAAGGGAGAGGCGCCGTTTCTGTTCCGGGTGATTCCCATGTGAATCTCGTAGCCGCGAAGGCCGGTCCCTTCCATGGTTTCCAGAAGTCCCCGGGAGCAGGCAACGGCGGCGCGCACCTGGCAGGTCCTTTTCTCGGGAAGGAATTCAGTGTCCACGTCCAGAAGGCCCAGTCCCTCGGCTGTGTCGTTTTCAGACTCCACATGAAACGGGTCCCTTATGGTCTTACCGAGCATCTGGAAGCCGCCGCAAATTCCCACTACCGGCGTCCCTCCGCCGGCCAGTCTGACAATCTCCCTCGCCAGTCCCGTCTGCCTGAGGAACTGCAGGTCGGACATGGTGGTCTTGGTCCCGGGAACGATGACCAGGTGCGGCTGGCCAAGGGAGGCAAGCGACTCGACATAATAGAGGCTCACTCCTGCTTCCTGCTGCAATCCCTCAAAATCGGTCGAGTTGGAGATACGCGGCAACCTGACGACCGCTATGCGCAGGTCATGGGACGTATCGCCGTGGGAAAAGTTGGCGCGGATGGAATCTTCCTCAGGCACGATAAACCCGCGAAAATAGGGCAGCACGCCGAGCACCGGCAGTCCGGTCAATTCTTCGAGCTGGCGCAGCCCCGGCTGCAGTATGGTGATGTCGCCCCGGAACTTGTTGATAACAAAGCCCTTGACCAGGGCTTTCTCTTCTGGCGGCAGGAGAGCCAGCGTTCCTACCAGGGAAGCAAAAACCCCGCCCTTGTCGATATCTCCTACCAGCAACACCGGCGCCGCGGCGTGCCGGGCGATCCGCATATTGACGATCTCCCGCTCCCGCAGATTTATTTCTGCCGGGCTTCCCGCGCCCTCGATCACCACCAGTTCGTAAGCGGTGCGCAGGCGCCCCAGGGCGTCCAGGGCGATTTTGAGCAGCTCCGGGGTATGCTGATAGTATTCCGAGGCCTTGACGCTCCGGGCCGGCTTACCCATGACCACCACCTGGGACTTTGAATCGGCCTCGGGTTTGAGCAAAATGGGATTCATGTCCACATCGGGATCGACCCCCGCGGCCTGCGCCTGGACTACCTGGGCCCTGCCCATTTCTTTTCCGTCCCGGGTAACGAAAGAGTTGAGGGCCATGTTCTGGGACTTGAAAGGGGCCACTTTCCATCCGTCCTGCCGGAAAATGCGGCATAGCCCGGCGGCTATAAGGCTCTTGCCCACCGATGAGCCCGTGCCCTGGACCATCAAGACCTGTGCCGTCATTTTAGTCGCACCGGTATGCCCGCGGTCATAAGGTAGACCTGGTCGGCCCGGCCGGCGATCCTCTGGTTGACCTCGCCCAGGAGGTCACGGTAGACCCTTCCCAGGGGATATGGCGGCACCAGCCCCATGCCAACTTCGTTGGAGACCAGGATGAAGGTGGCATTGACTCGGTCAAAGCAATTCAGCAAGGCGGCGAGTTCCCTGTTGACCCTCCGGGCCGCTTTCCGGTCATCGATGTCATCTTCTTTGCCCTGCCGGACTATTGGATAGATGGTACTCGGGGTCGTCCCTGACCCCGAGGGCACCTTCCTGTCGGCAGGTTTCTTGCCCTGCCGGACTATCAGATTCGATACCAGCAACGTGAGGCAATCGATCAGTACCACATCCGCCTGTGGCGCCATCTCGATCTTTTTGCCGACGTTTTGCGTTGCTTCCAGGGTACTCCAGCGTTTTGGGCGGTTCTTTCTGTGGGCGGCAATTCTACGGGCCATTTCGTCATCGCCGGCCACGGCGGTGGCGACAAACAGGATTTTTGTCCCCAGGTCTCCGGCCAGCCTCTGGGCGAAGTCGCTCTTGCCGCTGCGGCTGCCGCCGAGAATGAGAATGCAATGAGAACTCAATTTGTACCTGTGAGGTGACCGAGATCGTTTAGCAGGTTCAGCGCCGCGCCACGTTCGAAGGTCTGGACGATGCTCAGCGACGCATTGGCGGTCCTGAACTGCCACCAGTGTTCTATGCCTACGCCGAGCAGCAGGCAGATCATCACCGAAAGGGCCCCGGAGTGAGCCACCACCATAGCCTTGTCCTGCTCATCCCATTGCTGCAATTCCTCGAGGAAGATAGTGATCCGTCCTGCCAGTTGCTGCAGGCTTTCTCCGCCTGAAAAGGGATTGGCGCAATCTACGCCGCGCCAGATATTGACGGCCTCCGCAAAACGCTGCGAGATCTGGTCGAAAGTAAGACCCTCGCAAAGGCCGAAATTGAGCTCGCGCAGATACGGCCTTTTTGTTATCTTCTTGCCCTGGGCGGAGGCCACCGCCTCGGCGGTCTGGCAGGCTCTTATCAGGTCGCTGCAGTATATGGCGCGGAAGTCTTCCCCGGTGAGGCGGCGTGCCAGTGATTTTGCTTCCACCATGCCCTCCTCACTCAAGGGGATGTCGCTGAAGCCCTGGTAGCGGCCGGTGCCGGACCAGAGCGTTTTGCCATGGCGTACCAGGTATAGTGTCA
>CAZFEA010000404.1:1517-3081 GCA_964518085.1 uncultured Dehalococcoidia bacterium | reverse complement strand
ATCCCGGTGAATAATCGGCAGGTTCTTGGAATTCTTCTGGTGGGGGTCTTCTTACTGAACCAGTGCGGCGATAGCGCGGGAACTCCGCCTCCGGATCGGGGAACCCCCGTCGTTACCCCAGTTCAGCCAGCGGGCACGGCGTCAGCCCAAACTGGCCTGGCCCCGTTAACCCCAAGCCCCGGTCTGTCATCGCTCCCTCCGGTCGCCTGGACTCGCCAGTTCGGTACCGGACTGGATGACATAGCGTATTCTGTGGCCGTGGGCGAGAACGGGGACGTCTACGTCGCCGGGTATGTGGGCGGTCCAATTGGCGGCCAGCCGTACGCCGGGGGGGCCGATGCCTATCTGGCCAAGTATGATGCCAGCGGGAACCAGCAATGGGTCCGGTTGATGGGCAGCGCCGCCTTTGACGTAGCCACCGGAGTTGCGCTCGACAAGGCCGGCAGCATTTACCTGGTGGGATATACGCAGGGCGCCTTGCCCGCGGAGAAATCGGCAGGAGGCGCCGATGCCTTCATAGTCAAATACGGTCCCGCCGGCAACAGGCAGTGGCAAAGGCAATTTGGCACAGCGGGAAAAGACAACGCCTGGGGCGTCGCGGTCACGCCGACCGGGGATGTGGTTGTTCTCGGCAGCACCGAAGGCAGCTTGGGCGGCCCGGCCAGGACCGGCCCGGTTGACCTCTATGTCCGGAAATATGACGCGTCCGGGAATGAGATCTGGACACGGCAGATTCGATCCGTCACCATCAACTGGCCATCGCCGATTGGAATTGACGAGAACGGCACTGTTGTCATAACTGGCGCCGGCGGAGACCCCACGGGTAGTCAGCCCGGCATGCGTGTGGCGGTTTGGAAATATGATGTTGATGGGAATGAAGTTTCGCGGTGGAATCTGGGCCGGGTCCATTATGGCCCCGATGGATCTTACGGTGCGACCTTTGACCGAAGTGGAAATGTGTTGGTCATAGGACTGGCTGTCAAGCCCGCCGGTCAGCCAGGCCGCGGTGGGCCCGAAGGCTTCGTAGAGAAACGCGACGGAGATGGAAAGCTTGCATGGACCGGGAATATCCAGGGAAACTTCTGGTACTACCCCCGCGGCGTGGCGGTCGACAGGGACGGCGGCGTTGTCGTTGCCGGGGTAATAAAAGGGAACCTGCCGGGTAAGAGGAATCAGGCGGGTACTTCGGTACTGCTGCGAAGGTTCGATGCCGCGGGCAACGAGACATGGGCCGGCGACTTCGGGTCGGACGCCCAGGATGAGGCGCTGGGGGTGGCCAGCGATAAAGCGGGAAATATCTATATCGCCGGCTTTGCCGGCCCGCTGCCGGGGCAGACCTTCGCCGGTGGATACTCAGATGCTTTCATACGGAAGTACAACAGTGCAGGGAGAAACTGATGGCCTGGCCAGCGCCACGTGGAAGGCGGAGATGGGGCGATATCCTTATGTGGGTCGAGGCATTCCGCCCGGTGTATAGTATGATAAACAGAAGGCCGTGAGCTTCGCTAGCAATGCATGAATGAAAACGTTGTCTCACAGGCGAGGACGCCTGTGGTACCGTCTT
>CAZFEA010000404.1:0-1417 GCA_964518085.1 uncultured Dehalococcoidia bacterium | reverse complement strand
CGGTAGCGTCAAAGGCTCAAGGCCATGTCTCACAGACGGGGATCCGCCTGGGGCGGATGTACCGGTTGTGTTCCGAGTTTTGGAATGAGGCTAAATTGAAGAAGCAGCTAAAGCGGATTCTAATGATTGCCGGTGGGGTGGTGTGGCTGGTCATGATGGGCCTGTTTGCATGGCGGTTGCTGGAGCCGTTCCGCAGTCCCGTGGCGCCGCCGACCCATCCACCGTCTCCATCCGGCCCTCCTGCGCCGAGCATGTTGCCGAATGTGCTGTTGATCCTGGCGATACCTGCGGTACTGGCACTGATAATGGTTGCGGCGGCGGTGTTTGCCCGGAGTTCCGGTGTGGCCAAGAAGGAATGGTACATTCCCCCGGACGTCAACTACGGATTCGGGGATAGGCCGGAGGATAGACGGGACAAAAGGTAGGGTTTCTGCCCGCCATGCATGGAAAACGGGCATTTGATAGGGCCAAATAAGGCCGCGAACGGCCGTGCCGCGGGCCGCTGGCCCGCTCTCAAATTGTCCAAAATGGAATACCCACTCGCCAACATGAGTTTTTCGCAAATTCACCGGGTTGAAAGATTGGTTCGTATCACCGGGAATGCAAGAGCGGGCCGGCGGCCCGCAGCTTCTCCCTCACCCTGACCCTCTCCCACGACGGGGAGAGGGGAGCCTCCGGCCATCGGGGGTAGGAATATCACCTTATCCCCTTCTTCGAGCCTGGTGTCCATCCCTTGAAGGTGGTAAACCGGGCTGGAATTGACCATGACCAGCACCCCCAGGTTGAATTCCTTCCCCTCTTCGTCCAGGACCGCCTCGACAAAGCCTCGCGGCCAGGCCCGTTTCATTTCGGCCACCAGCCCGCCAACGGTGCCCGGCTGTGTTTCTACCTCGAACTTGCTGGCGCCGGCCAGGTCGGCGTAATGGCCATAGATTTCAATGTGAATGTGGGGCATTTATTCTTTTTCCTTTCAACCATTGTCACAGGCGGGGACGCCTGTGGTACCTTTGAAAAGCACGCGCCACTGGCGGGGATCCGCCGGAGGCGGATGGTACCGGTATTTGTGACAGGCTGGAAAGCCTGTCGCAGAGCACGCGCAGCGTGCCGCTACGGCTAGGATCATCGGAAATGCAAGGGCGAGCCACGCCACCATCCTCGCGGCTACGGCGCGCAGGCTACAGCAGCTTCAGGATTCCTTCGGTGTCGGTCACCATGGCGAAGGCCCGGGCCAGGGAGCTGAAATGGACCTTTTCCAGTTCCTGCTTGCTGACGGCGCCCCATCCCTGATCGGCAATGGGCCGTGACAGGCAGGCATCGCTGACCACAATGACCTTGTAGTCCCGGTTGAGGGCATCCCGGGCGGTCATGTCGCAGCCTACCCCGGTGGATGTCCCGGTCACGATGACAGTATCTATTG
>CAZFEA010000403.1:856-3113 GCA_964518085.1 uncultured Dehalococcoidia bacterium | reverse complement strand
GCGGCAGAATCGCCTTTACCTCCAACCGGGACGGAAACAACGAGATATATACCATCAGCCCCGATGGCACCGGGGAGGCGCGGGTCACCTGGAATACCTATTTCGATGACTGGGCATCGTGGACCACGGATGACAGCCGGCTGGTATTCATGTCGTTGAGGGACGGCAACTGGGACATCTGGAAGATGAAGCCCGATGGCTCGGCGCAGGAAAGGCTGACCACCCATCCCCTCTATGACCGCCAGCCCTCCGCAGGAAGCCCGGGCCCGGCCGGGACACCCACGCCGGCGCCGGCGGGGACGGCCACCCCAACCCCGTCCCCGTCCCCGACCCCGGCCGGCAGCCCCACGCCGGCCGGCAGCCCGGGGCCATCGCCATCGCCCACCCCCAGTCCGACACCGCCGGCCACTCCATCGCCGGCGCCCAGCCCGTCGCCGACTCCATCGCCACAGCCCACAGCGACGCCCACTCCCACTCCCAGTCCTACCCCGACCCCCATCAGCGGAACGGTTGTCCAGGTGGTCTCCAGGGACGTCTCCGTCAGCGGTAGCGTCGAGGTGCCGGTCGTCATCAGCAACTTGACTGCCCAGGCGGGCCTGGGGGGTTATGATCTGGCAATCGGCTTCGATCCCTCCGTGGTCCGGGTCGCGGAGGTGCTGGGCGGCGCCGCGCCGTTCAATTCGAGGCCAACTTCGAATGTGAATAACACCACCGGGCAGGTGCTGTTCAATGCCTACCAGGTGGAAGCCGACCCCGGGCCGACCGGTGACATAACCGTGGCCTATCTCTCCTTGAGCGCCCAGGGGGCCATCGGCGCCTCCAGCACCCTGGCCGTGACCATTAACTCCATCGTTGACTACAATGGCAACCTGGTCCAGGCGGCGCCGGTAAACGGGATGGTCAGGATTGTCTCCCCCCAGGCGGTGGTCGCCCTGGTACCGGCAATGGGGACGGACGGGATCGCCCTGGTCAACGTCAGGATCAGCCGGATTATCAATCCTTCCACCGGGGCCGACGTCCCGGCGGCCCAGGGGATAGGCGCCTTCGATGGAACAGCCACCTTCGACAAGGACGGCATGATTATTGTGGGGGTCAAAGGCTACGGCGATTTCGCCGGCAACCTGACCTCCAACAAGCGGAACGACATCGGCAAGGTCATATTCAACGCCTTCCAGGCGGGTTCCAGCCCGCAGCCTCCGGTGACCCTGCTGCAGCTCGCGCCTAAACTGATCGGCAGTTCGGCCACGGTTTATGATCTCCAGGTCTCCTTCAGCGTCATCGCCGATTCCGCCGGGGGCGGGCTGCCCCAGGATGCCCCCAAGAAGCTATCCTTAAAGCGCGGCGATGCCCGGGCCGACGGGCTGTTCAATATCGCCGACGCGTTGTTCATCGCCCAGTATCTTGCCGGACTGAGGGGCCTGGGTACTGATCCCAGCAACGAGGTCCATCCGGTCAATGCCGCCTCGGTAAGGTTGGACGATACCAGCGGCGACAAGATCACCATCGCCGATGCCCTGTTCATCGCCCAGAGGCTGGCAGGGCTGAGAGACCCCGGCTTTAACACCCAATAACTGTCGTTGCGAGGAATCCCTTCGCTGGCGAAGGGCGACGAAGCAATCCCGCGCCGGTTCTCTCGGCAACCCGTAGCGGCACGCTGCGCGTGCCCTGCGACAGGCTGGAAAGCCTGTCGTACCTGCGCAGGCGAAGCAATCCCGTGAGGGCACTCAACTGTCATTCCTTGATAATGCCAGTATCATATCATAAGTCGCCCAAACAGGCATAGGGGCGTAGGGGCGAACCGCCGTAGCGGCACGGCGTGCCGTGCCGGGGGTGGCGATGCCGGGAGGCGGGAAGCGAGACGCGGGCGCCGTAGGGGCGAACCAGGCCACGCGCCTCCGGCGGGTCTCGGCGGCTCGCCCGCCACGGTAGCGGCACCGCGCGCACATGCCTGGGGTGGCGTAGCAGCACGGTGCCCGCCCCGGGGGCGGGGCTGTCACCTGTCACCTGTTACCTGATACCTGTCGCCTGTTACCTCTCATTTCCCCCTTGACGCCACCATCCCATGCCGCTTACCGTTTGGGCAGGTCCTTCTATGGCAAAAGAAAAAGGCCGATATCAGAGCGCCACAAGGCAAACATGTCTGGTCCTGTCAAGGCCTGTGCACCACAGGAAAAATGTCGCCGATGCCAAAGCAGTCGAAATAGCCACTAAGTCACCGGAGATGGTATAATTCGTCGCGGATTTCGGACTTATCGAA
>CAZFEA010000403.1:0-846 GCA_964518085.1 uncultured Dehalococcoidia bacterium | reverse complement strand
ATTTCGCCTATCATTACCATAGAGGGTCATTATGGAAGTGAAATATGAAACTGACGTAGTCGCTGAAGGGATCACGGCGGCTGAAAAACGAAGACTAATCGCGGCAAATCAGCGTCTGTTCTCCAATATGTCTGAGGAACCCCTACCAGCGGCCGAAGATAAATCCCAGGACATCCAAATTATCCAAGGTGATTGCACTAAAGAACTGTCACGGGTGGAAAGCGCTACGGTGGATCTGGTGGTGACGTCGCCACCCTATGCAGATCAACGCACAAGAACTTACGGCGGCATCACACCTGATAGTTACGTGGCTTGGTTCATGCCGGTTGCAGACCAGCTACATCGGGTTCTAAAGCCAACAGGTTCCTTTGTGCTCAATATCAAAGAGCGAGTAGTTAACGGCGAGCGGCACACATATGTGATCGAACTAATCCTAGAGATGCGTCGCCGCGGCTGGTTGTGGACAGAAGAATATGTCTGGCATAAGAAGAATTGCTACCCGGGCAAGTGGCCTAACCGTTTCCGCGATGCTTGGGAACGATGCCTCCACTTCACCAAGAGCACCCAGTTTTCAATGTATCAAGAAGCGGTACGAATTCCTATGGGGGACTGGAAGAACTCCCGTCTGAAAAACTTGTCTGAAACGGATAGACGTCGCGACGAATCCCGGGTCGGGAGCGGATTTGGCAAGAAGATCGAAAATTGGATCGGTCGCGATATGGCTTATCCCAACAATGTTCTCTATTTTGCCACCGAGTGCGCTAACAAGAACCATAGTGCCGCGTTCCCTGAAGCTCTCCCCGGATGGTTTATGAAGCTATTCACCCAGCGGGGAGACCTGGTTCT
>CAZFEA010000402.1:0-3134 GCA_964518085.1 uncultured Dehalococcoidia bacterium | reverse complement strand
TCCCTTGACGGGAGAGGGTCAGGGTGAGGGTGACCCCCTCACCTTAATCCTCTCCCGCAGGGGGAGAGGAGACTGGGCGGGCGGTATTTTGGCAGCGATCTGCCTGGGTACGCTGTTTTTGCTGTCCGGCTGTATCTCACCAGGACCTTCCGGGGCTCCTGTCCCCTCCAATCCGGATATCATCCTCGCAACCACCACCAGCACCCAGGATTCCGGCCTGCTCGATATCCTCATACCTGAATTTCAACGAAAGACCGGTTACCGGGTCAAGACCATTGCCGTGGGGTCGGGCCAGGCGATAGCTATGGGGGAAAGGGGAGAAGCCGATGTTCTGCTGGTCCACGCACCGGATTCGGAAGTCAAGTTCATGGAGGCCGGTCACGGAGTGGACCGCCGGCTGGTCATGCACAATGATTTTATCATTGTTGGCCCGGCGGCCGACCCTGCCGGAATCAAGGGTGGACCGGCAGCCGGGGCGCTGAAAAAGATCGCTGAAGGCGAGGCGCTTTTTATCAGCCGGGGCGACAACTCCGGTACCCATCAACTGGAAACAAAGCTGTGGAAGACTGCCGGCGTGGACCCTCGGAAGTGGCGCCAGGAGACGGGACAGGGGATGGGAGCGACCCTGAACATAGCGTCGGAGAAAGGCGGGTACACCATCACCGACCGGGCGACCTACCTGGCGGTGAAAAAGAACCTGGCCCTGGAGATACTGGTGGAAGGAGACCCGCTGTTGCTCAACATCTATCATGTGGTCCGGGTCAACCCTCAGAAATCGGATAGAATAAATGCAGAGGGGGCCAGGGCCTTTGCCGATTTTATGGTGGCGCCGGCAACACAGGAAACTATTGGCAAATTCGGGGTGGAAAAATTCGGCCGGCCGCTGTTCGTCGCCGACGCGGGGAAACAACTGAAAGATTGAAAGATTGAAAGATTGGAAAATTCCCCTCCCGCCCCCAGAGGACCGGTAACCACGAATGAACACGAATGGACATGAATGGACACGAATATAGTCCCCAAACACAGGGTTGTACACAAAATGGAAAAAAATCGGAATTACGATTACGGAGATTAACAAAAGATTACAGAGATTATTATTGAATCTCTCCGTTGTCCCCATTCATAATCTCTGTAATCTGTCTCTAGTCTCAGTAATGTATTATTCGTGTGCATTCGTGGTTAATTAACCAGCAATTTCGTTGGAGTGAGCCAGCCTGGAACTGATTTTTGAGGGTCTGCTAAAAGCATTCTGGCTTCTGGTCACCGGAGACCCGGAGGTGTTGAGAGTGGCCGCCCTGTCGCTCCTGGTATCAGGATCAGCCACGGCCATAAGTTTGGGTCTTGGCGTGCCGCTGGGGACTTTGCTGGCCCTATCCCGGTTTCCGGGCCGGCAGGTCATTACCAGCATGGTGAACACCGGCATGGGCATGCCACCGGTGATTGTCGGCCTGGTGGTGACCGTCATGCTGTGGCGAAGCGGTCCGCTGGGCTTCTTCCGGCTGCTGTACACCCCCGCGGCCATGGTGGTAGCCCAGGTAGCGATCGCCCTGCCCATCGTCACCGGGTTCACCATGGCCGGCGTCGCCCAGTTGAATCCCAGGCTCAGGCTGCAAATCCTGGCGCTGGGGGCTTCGCGGGGGCAGATGGTGTGGCTGCTGCTGAAAGAGGCCAGGCTTCCATTGCTGGCCGCAGTGATGGCCGGTTTTGGCGCCGTGATTTCAGAAGTAGGCGCTTCAATGATGGTGGGTGGCAATATCCTCGGACAGACGCGGGTACTGACAACGGCAACGGTTATGGAAACATCCAAAGGCAATTTCGATATCGCCCTGGCCCTCGGGTTCATTCTGCTGGTCCTCATTTTTGTGGTTAATGCTATTTTGACTGCTGTCCAGCAGAAGAGCCGGCAAGCATGAACATCCGGCCGCTGGAGGTTAGCGATCTGGTAGTGCGCTTCGGTGACCGGGAGGTGCTTGACGTTCCTGCCCTCGAGGTCGGACCAGGGGAGGTGTTGGCGGTTATCGGACCGAATGGCGCGGGCAAGACGGTGCTTCTGACCACACTGGCATTGCTGTCGGCGCCCACCGCTGGCTCCATCAGGATATATGGGCAGGAGATTTCCCGCGCGTCGGACCTGGTGAGCCTGCGGCGCCGGATGGCTGTGGTCTTTCAAGACCCGTTGTTGCTCAATAGTTCGGTGGAGGACAATGTCGAGCTCGGCCTGCGCCTCCGGGGGGTGTCCCGGGCCGAAAGCAAACTGCGGGCGCAGGACTGGCTCGACCGCTTCGCCATAGGGCGCCTGGCAAAGCGCAACGCTCGCACACTATCGGGCGGCGAAGCCCAGAGAGTGAGCCTGGCCCGGGCGTTCGTGCTGGCGCCGGAAATCCTGTTTCTGGACGAACCTTTCTCTGCCCTGGATATGCCGACCCATAATGCCATCATTGACGACCTGCGCATGGTCTTGAAAGAAACGGGAACAACCACTATCTTTGTGACCCACAGCCGCGACGAAGCGCTGGCCCTCGCCCACCGTGTGGCGGTGCTCATGGGCGGAAAGGTGCTCCAGACCGGCACGCCCAACGAGGTGTTTGCTTCACCGGTCAACGAAGAAGTTGCCAATTTCGTGGGAATGGAAAACATTCTTCCCGGCGAAGTAGCCGGCCGCCGCGACGGCCTGGCGCAGGTCAGGGTTGGCAGCGCCATTATCGAAGCGGTTTCCGGAATCCCGGCGGGACAACGGGTGTCGCTTTGTGTGCGTCCTGAGGAAGTCACCCTGCTGGTCCCCGGGCGAGAGACCGGCCGCACCAGCGCCAGGAATCATTTCACCGGTTCGATTACAGGGATAGGCAGTTTTGGCGGGCTGGTCCGGGTTACCCTGGACTGCGGCTTCCCGCTGGTAGTTACGGTAACCAGGTTGTCGGCGGAAGAAATGGGCCTCAGGGAGAAAAGCAGTGTCGAAGCCTCCTTCAAGGCTTCGGCAGTGCACCTGATCCCCCGCAGCTAGCGCCGGCGGTCAGGCCGCGCCGGGGTCCCCTCTCCCTCGATGGGAGAGGGTCAGGGTGAGGGTGTCCCCCTCACCTTAATCCTCTCCCGCGAGGGGAGAGGAGACAGTGAGCCGTCGGCCCGGGTCAGGGTGA
>CAZFEA010000401.1:2399-3139 GCA_964518085.1 uncultured Dehalococcoidia bacterium | reverse complement strand
TACAGGGGGATTTGGTTCCCTCCCCCTTTCGCAAAAGGGGGATACAGGGGGATTTAGGGACACCGGGGGATTCCCCGAGATTTACTTCAGGTACCGCTGCAATCCCCTTCTTTCCATCGGAGAAAATGAGCCCGTCAAACGCGGCCTGGAAAAGGTGCCCTTCGTGGTCTCCATTTCCTATGTCATGGATGAGGTGACGGACTACGCCGACATCCTTCTTCCGGAATATACCGAGCTGGAACGGTTCGAGCTGATACCCCAGGTCAGGAGAAGCGCCGCTGCCAGAAGGTTCAGCGGCGCCATGCTGCGGCAACCGGTGGTCAGCCCCCCGCCCGGGACGAGGGAGATTTCGGACATTTTTGCCGGTCTGGCCTCCAGGATGGGATTCCTGGACCAGTACCATGCCGCGGTGAACGACTGGTACGGGTTGACCGGGGATTTTAGACTTGAGCCCGGGAAAAAGTATGACTGGGTAGACATAGTCGACCGGCACTGCCGGTCATTGACCGGCGGCGTTCATGACCTGAAATGGTTTCAACAGAATGGGGGCTATGTCTGTCCCGTATCCGCAGCTGTGCAGTATGCCGTCCACCTGGGCATGGACAGGGCGAAGTTGCGCTACCAGCTTCCGTACCTGGAGGATGTTAAAAGGACCGGTGAAGAGCTGGCGCGGAACCTGGCGCGGGTGGGGATCGACTGGTGGCCGACGGCGGAATATGTTCCCTTGCCGGTTTACATCC
>CAZFEA010000401.1:0-2389 GCA_964518085.1 uncultured Dehalococcoidia bacterium | reverse complement strand
CGAAAAGTCTGATAAGAAATATGATTTCTATGTCACCACCAGCAAGTCGATGCAGTCCTGCTGGGGAGCCAATGTCGACATCCCCTGGCTGATCGAGCTTGGGGACCAGATAGACGGGCACAACGAAATCGTAATGAACCCGGCCGCCGCCGGCGGCCGGGGCATTGAAAACGGGGACCGGGTATGGGTGGAGTCCGAGGCCGGCAGGGTGCAGGGAAAAGTGAAGCTCATGCAGGGCATCCGGCCCGATACCATTGCCATAGTAGGCCAGTTCGGCCAGTGGACCATGCCCGTAGCCAGGGATACGGGAAGGGCGTCGCAAACGCCGCTCTTGCCTATCCGGTACTCCTGGACCGATACCCTGGTAGGCTGCATGCAGGGGCAGGTAGTCAAAGCAAAAGTGTATAAGAGTTGTTGAGTTCCGGCCCTCCCCCTTTCGCAAAAGGGGGACACAGGGGGATTTGCTTCCCTCCCCCTTTCGCAAAAGGGGGATACAGGGGGATTTAACCCAGGGAACCCAACTATGGAGGCAAAACATGTTTAAGCTAGCAGTCATTCTGATGGCGGCCGTCGTTGTTGTCCTGGCCGGCTGCCAGCCGGCCGCGCCGGGGCAGCCGCCGGCGAAGGCGCCGGCGACTGTTTCCCCCGGGGCCGCCGGGGCAGGTCTTGCGCCTGCCCGGAGCCAGTGGGACACCGTCCTGGCGGCGGCCAAAAAGGAAGGCAAAGTTACCGTGGTCACTTTCATCGGCCCCGAGACCAGGGTGGCCCTGGGCGAGGCTTTCAAAGCGAAGTACGGCATAGAGTTGGAGTTTATGGTCGGCAGGGCCGCCGAGACCGTACCCAAGGTCGAGGCCGAAAGAAGGGCCGGGCTGTACCTGGCGGACGTGGCCATTGACGGCAGCTCGACGATGATACAGTTGAACAGCAAGGGAATGCTGGAGCCCATCGAGTCGTCGTTGATCCTGCCTGAAGTGAAAGACCCCAAGATGTGGTTCAGGGACGAGATTTTCTACTACAATGCCAACCGCACCGGAATCGGCTTCCTGAGCCAGTACAATAGCTGCCTGCTGCGCAATACCGACATGGTCAAAGAGGGTGAGATCAGCTCCTACCGCGACCTCCTGCAGCCGAAGTGGAAAGACAAGGTGGTCATGGATGATCCCTCGGTGGGCGGCAGCGGGGCCATGTTCATGGCCACCCTGGCCTACGGCGTCTGGAATGTCGAAGATGCCGGCAGGTGGCTCAGGCAGATGCTCGAGGAGCAGAAGATGATCTTGCTCCGGGACCCGAAGCTCCAGGTGGAATGGGTGGCCCGCGGCAAATATCCGGTCACCATGGCGGTGTGGACCGACCAGTTGGTCAAGTTCTTGAACATGGGGTCGCCGATAGCCCAGCAAAAGGTGGCCGAAGGCGGTTTTATCACCTCCAGCAACGGCGGAATCGGGCTGTATAACCGGGCCGCCCATCCCAACGCGGCCACCGTTTTCGTCAACTGGCTGCTGAGTCAGGAAGGACAGAATGTTTTCGCTTCCAGCTTTGGGGGTCCCAGCCGCCGCAAGGACGTGAAGACCGAGGGCGCCTATGCCGCGCTGATGCCTCTGCCGGGCGACAGGGCCTACGAAGAGAGAAGCGAGGAACAGATAACCAATAAGGTAGAGCTTACCAAAAAGAGCGCTCAGATAATCGCACAGTCGAAGAAATAAGCGGCACACCATGAAATACGGACTGGTTATCGACCTGAAAAGGTGCATCGGTTGTCAGACCTGCACCATCACCTGCAAGACGGAGAACTATACCCGGCCGGGTATTTTCTGGAACCAGGTAATCACCCGGGAACTGGGGGAATTCCCCAACGTCAGGAAGTATTTCCTTCCCCGGACCTGCATGCAGTGTGAGAATCCAAGTTGTGTGGAGGTCTGTCCCACCGGGGCCAGCTCGAGGAGGGACGACGGGATCGTGACTATCGATGAGGAAAAGTGCATCGGCTGCAAGTACTGCATCGTGGCCTGCCCCTACGGCGCCCGCTATCTTAACGTAGATAACGGCGGCTACTACGGCAAAGACCTTATCCCCAACGAGGTGATCGGCTACAAGGCTCACAAGGTGGGGGTAGTCACCAAGTGTGACTTTTGCCTGCACCGGCTGGAGCGGAAAGAGCAGCCGGCCTGCGTCAAATCGTGTCTCGCCGAAGCCAGGATTTTTGGCGATTTGAGCGACCCCGACAGCCAGGTATCGAGACTGGTGCGCTCTAAACATGCCTTTCAACTGATGAAAGAGTTGGGAAACAATCCGTCGGTGTACTACCTGCCGCCGTAGGTTACTTTCCCTCCCCCTTTCGCAAAAATCTCTTTCCCCTCTCCCCCTTTCGCAAAAGGGGGAAACAGGGGGA
>CAZFEA010000400.1:0-3153 GCA_964518085.1 uncultured Dehalococcoidia bacterium | reverse complement strand
CCTAATCGCGCTCTCAAAGTATTATGCGCAAATATTTAAGACGTTACATATAGCATGAGGGATTCTAATCTCTGATCTCTGTTCCCCTGTCTCTGTTCTTGTTCGTTGCCAATGGTATCATGCTGTCCTTTCCACTGGAACAAGTTAACCTTTTCTGTCTAGCCCGACAATACCTCACCCCCTGGTCGCCCCGGGCCGATGCCTACCAGGTGACACGAGACCTGACCTGTCTTCACGCCTCGTCAGCCACGACGCCTTACCTCTCGCTATGGGCCAGGGTAAGGAATTTTACACCCGATGCATTGTGGAAAGAGCTTTACCAATCGAAGAGACTGGTCAAGGTAAAGGGCATGAGGGGCGAGCTTTTTATTCTTCCCGTTGATCTGCTGGAGGCAATGGTCATCGCCACTGAAGGCCAGATGCCACCGGATGACCTTACGCGCATATACGGAACGGCGGCCGGAGCGGGCCAGAAAATCAGAGATCAGGGAAACGCTGCTGAGGTTTCGAACCAGGAAATTGAGGACTACAAGAGTAAGATTGTCAAAATACTGGAAACCGAATGCCTCACCATCGAGCAGTTGAAAAAGAAGCTGGGCACTAACATCAACCTCTCCCACATAGTCTATTCCCTCTGCGACAGCCGGGTGCTCGCCAGGGGGGCGACGGTCCGATGGGACAACAACAAGCACCACTACACTGCCTGGGCAAACTGGCTTCCCCACCTGACGCTGGACATGCCCAGGGAACAAGCCCAGGCGGTCCTTATCAGGAACTATATCAGGAGCTACGGACCCGTCTGTCTCGAGGACATACTCTGGTGGACTGGCATAGGGAAGCCGGAGATAATGAGGCAAATGAAAGACCTGGCCGGCGAGATGGTTGAGATGTCCATCGATTGTTTCGAGGGCAAGTTCTACATTTGCAAAGAGCATTTTGCCCGGTTGAAGGCGATGAAATACCTCGATGAGCCGCTGGTGAATTTGCTACCTTCGCAGGATAGCTATATCGTCGCCTACAGGCGGAGGGGCCGCCATTCCATGAGGGACATTTACCCCAAGGTACACGACCGGGCAGGGAACATCCTGCCTGTGGTGTTGATCGATGGCCAGGTGGAAGGAATATGGGATTACCGCAACAACCGGGTGGAATATGCCCTGTTGCACAGGGTGGACGGCAGCACGCAGCAAGAGGTAAAGCAAAAAGCGCGGAGCCTCACCGAATTTCTCCGCAGCCATATCTAACGCCTTTGTTGAGTTCCCTGGAAAATGCGGCCTTCGTAGCGGCGAGGTCCACTCGCCCGGACCCAAGCGCGGAAACCGCACGGCTACGGAATGATTTTCCAGTCTACATGTGAGCGTGGCTTATGGGTGTTTGTTACGAAAATGTCGCGTCCCCCCTTTGAAAAAGGAGGACTAAGGGGGATTTAAGAAACAGGCAAAATCCCCCTGTATCCCCCTTTTGCGAAAGGGGGAGGTAGCTTGGGCATCCTCGCGATGATAGGCCATTATCATCCCAGTAACTCAATAACTCGCGTCATTCTTCGGCAGCTTGCTTTGGTGTGAATGCCTGCATTTCCTGCTCCACCTCAGGGTCCAGCCGGCGCCATGCCCAGGACTCGTCGCCCCGAGGCGGATGGTATATCTTGATGAACTCGTTATCATAGATATCGCCCAACTCGCGCCGGGTGATGGCTCGCATCAGAGCATACTCGGCGACGCGGCGGCCGTTGTAAATGGCCAGCCACTGGGCAAACCGGTCGCCCTTTGCCCCGACCCTGGTGCTGTAGTCTTTCTCCCATGGCACCGGTCCGTTCGGCGGGCCGCTGACCGCGGTAACGCCCGCATACCAGGACACGCATACCATTTCCGAAGCGTGAATAATGGTATTGATGTGGGCAAGGCAGGTCTCCTGCCCCCCGAAGGGCATTTCGCCTACGGTTACCGCCGCGGCCGGCTTTCCGGTGAGGTGCCCCTTCCAGAGGATGGGACTGAACCTTTCGCTGAACAGTCGGAACTGGCTGCTGTAGGACCAGGTATAGGTGGGCGAACCGAGAATGAACCCATCCGCCTCGATCATCTTAGGCATAAGCTCTTTGGCCATGAAATCATCGGTGATCGGGCAGCCTATCTCCTTCGGCCTCTCAGTGCCCTTGTATGGCAGTCCTGTCCCGGGCAAATGCCGCCATTCGCAGTTGCGGCATGGCTCAATCTTCTTCCCGGCCAGGTCCACGATCTCGGTCGTCAGGTCGCAAACGTCGGCAACCTTCTTGCCGAACTTTTCGGCCGCCTTGAGGGCCAGCAACACCAGGTAATAGGTGTTCATTCGCTTTCGGTGACCGGCGGAGACGCCCAGTATCTTAATTTTTACCTTCTCTTTGGCCAATTCCTTCTCCTTTCGTATTCAGCGGGTACAGCATGCGAGCGAATCTGGTAAAAACAGTCGAAGGGAAATAACTATGTTCCCGGGGCGGAAACAAGACAGCAGGCAGTATAGCACTTAGGGCCAAAGAGGGTCAAACCAAGCGGCGGTCATTCAACTATCAACCAGCGGTCGATATCCTTCCGCTCGATCAGCATCAGCTTAACCTTTTCCATCCACAGTTCCTGGAACTCCCGCCTCTCTTCCGGCTTCGCGGCTTCCCAGACCACTTTTTGCATTAGCTGGCCCATGCGGGCCGATTTTTCCCGGGGAAAGGGGACCAGCCCGGGGCAAAACCTGACCCGCGCCGTTTTCTGGTTGTTCAACCGCTTGAACTCAAAGCTCAGCCAGTTCGAATCGCCATCCAGCGGCAGATATCGGAGCAGGTCCTTCCTCTTGAATTTGTAACCAAGACCCTTGAATCCCGTAGACGCCGCGGCCCCGGTCAGGAAACTGAAGACCTGGCCGATGACCCCGTACACACCTTCCTCGGGTTCTCCGTGGACCGTCACGGCAATCTCTCCCCTTACGGGAAGCTCGTCCGAATACAGCTTCTCCATGGCCTTATGACACACCAGATAGGCCCCGGCCACCGTGGGACAGGCATGGCCGGCCATCTTGACCGCTCCAATGAAACTGTATTCGATAGCAACGCCCTCCTCAACCGCCCCCAGCGTTTCCGCCAGCGGTTCCCTGAACTTGATTGGCTGTACTTCATTGAGAAATTCTCTG
>CAZFEA010000399.1:0-3180 GCA_964518085.1 uncultured Dehalococcoidia bacterium | reverse complement strand
GCCGTGACGCTGTAAAGCATTTCCGCCACGGCGGCGCGGCGCCGCCTGCTGATGGCCACCATGGTCCTGGACGTGCGTTTTGGTCTCACTTCCTGGGAGTCTTTTCCCTGGGTTCCATAATATCCCGATTTGCTCTGCAGCCGTCCCATGCATTCCCGGCACGAAAATCTGAGGGGCAGGGGGAACCGGCCACCGGACTCCTTGATCTCGCGGTATGCAAGGGAGGCGCAGAGCATATCAACCACACCATGTCCCTTTTTCTTTCCAGACCCTTTGAAGCCCGGTTGGTTCTTGCATTCCATGGATGTAGACGGGAGGGGAAGGGACAGAGCGGATTCCGACGCGGCTGGACGGAAGAATCCGAAACGGGTGCCGCCGGCCCTCGGCCGTATTTCCTCCGTGCGGCCGCAAGACCGGAGATATTCCGCCAGGCACCCCCGAATGACCGCCCCGGAGACCACATTGGTGGTGGCGCGAAAGGAGGATGTCGGTTTGAATGTTCCCAGGTAGACGGGAGATTTGGTGGTGATAGAAAGCCAGTGCTTCATCATTTCCTGTGCCAGACCTTCTTTGCCGCTGTTTCTATCGCCTCGCTGGACACCCGGCTCTCATCAATCGTCGCTTCGAAAGCGCTGGTTTCTATGCATCCCAGGCCGCGGCTCCTGGTACTGCCTACAGCAAAGCCAGCTTTGCATGCCAGGTAAACCAGGGCGATGATTTCGCGGGCTTCATCTTCCGCCGGCAATATCCCGGCAATAAGTGCCTTGAAGCCGGTGCCGGAAGCTGTTTCGGTGGAAAACAGGAGGTCTTCCAGTGCTGCCTTGCGATGGCGGCTCAACCCGACCCCCATCCGATAGTCAACGAGGTGGTTCTCCACCACGGCATCTTTGAATAGGAGCGGGGAGGGATGCCTGGTGTTACCGAAGTACTTGCAGGCCAGGCACGGATTGTCTGTGCACATGCGGCCCGGCTGCACCGAACCGCAGGTTAGGTATCCGGCGGCCTGAAGAATAGCATCGACCTGGTGGCGCAGCCAGCCTTTTATGGTTGAAGCCGGTATAACCGGCCGCTTATCATCTCTCGGGTCAAGGTGCAGGGCTTTGTCCAGACCGAAGGCCACACGGTCGCCAGTGATGTGGACCGGTGAACTAAGCTTAAAGCTGGCGCTGATCAGTATCGTGCTCATTCAGCCCTCCATCTTTATCGTTTCCAGCATATCTAAAAGGGGAGTGGCGAGAACGGCGTCCTGGTCCGGCGCCCAGATGAATAGCTGCGAGTCGAAGCCGGGTGATCGTCTTTTCAGGAACTTGGCCATCTTGTCTTGCAGGAGATCGATCATCATCGTTCTCTTTCGATTGTCCATCCGGCCGATTTGATACAAGAAATAGTTGATTGAGGGGTAAGGACCCCTTCCCAGTGCGGTTTCCAGTGTCTTGCGCTGGGAAGCAGGCAACGCGTCCTTCAAGATGCCAGCCATTTCCCGGACGGTTCGCCACTCGCTCGCGGTGTATGGCCTCATGGTCAGGTTGAACTCGTTCTTTCCTTTATGGTGAGAATAGTAAGCGTCGAAAATCTCCTCAACATCCTCGGTTGCCAACTGTGCTGTCAGGTAGAGATAGGACAGCGAGTTTTCCCCTGTTTTTCTGGCTATTACTTTCGCCTGCTTTAGAAGGCCGTCCGCCAGTCTCTCCATAAAACGTACCGGATCGTCCTTCTTGCCCACGAACAGCCCGGCGGAGAAACTAAGCGACTGTTGCGTTTCCTCGCCGAGCGCTTCCACATTGGCGGCTAGACTGTCGAGCAAATTGAGCGAAAATGGCAAGGCGTAGCAGCTCTTGAGGATAATGATAATGTCGTCGCCGCCGATTTCGATAATGTCTAAGGGAAGACAATCGAAGCGGCTGATTTTGGCCCCAAAATAGCCCCGGAAAGTACCGACAAGAGCCTTTTCTATCCCGTCCTGAAGCGCCTGCGAAATGTGCCTGTAGCGAGCAGCGCTGGCGGCTCCCTCCAGCAGGGCCCCCATGTTGTTTCCGTCAATGTACAGGAAACCCACGTAGCCGCCGGTCCCTGCTAGCTGGCTAAGGTCGCGCGGAAAATCGGGCAGTCGTTGACCCTCCGACAGGAAGTCGCTGAACCTGTGTTTTGAAGGCCTGGTCTCATCCATATGGCAGGGCAGGTTTGTCAGTGCCTCCGACAGGAGGTCGCTGAACCTGTGTTTTGAAGGCTCCTTTGCCTTGATCAGACAGCTATGGCACAGCCGGCGCACTCCGCCTTCGCCATAATCCATTTCTTCCGCGGCAGCTCTCATACCACAGCTATCGCAGCGTCTGAACACGGGCATGACCTCGCAAATGGGGGCGGCGGTTTTGGCGTCTTTCTTTGCACGTAGCTCAGCAGCCAAGGAAGTCACCAGCTCGCCAAAATTCTTCTTGTCTCTGGCCGCCTTCTTTGCCCCCTCGAAGTGGCTGTCCCATAGCCATCGGGCGACACCTTTGCCCTTGCCTCTCAGCTGCTCAACGGTATCGTTAGCATATGGCCACAAGCCCCTGGAAAGGTCAACATAACCCAGGGGACTGCTAGCCACGCAGGTGATGGAAGCGATGCCCGTCTGCCTCAAGTAAGCCCTTTCTATCTCGGCGATGATTTCCTGACACGCGCTGACCGGCGCTACGGCCAGGAAGGTGCCGCCGCCGGAGTAAACCAGGGATTCGGGCGCGGCATACCTGGCAATGATGCTCCCGGTTGTTTGACGATTGAGGTCGTCCAGCAGCCGGCTGGCGCCCCGGATTTCCGGCAGCCGGGAACTCTCAAAAACATAAGACTTGACCTTATCAACGTCACCCAGCACAAGCGCAAGCCCGGGCCTGTCTGCGAAAATGCTGTATTGCAGGTCAAGAGTGCCTGCTGCTACCCGAGACATTTGTTCCCATGTTTCTGCTTGCGCTAATTCCGGCCTGTCGGCGCCGGAGGCGATGGAGTCCGCCAGGCAGATGGCTCTGTCCAGCAAGGTCTCGGGCCGGTAATCCAACTGATGGTGCTGTATTCCGGACACTATAAGGCCGGAAAAGGGCTCACCGATACCCTTGTCTCGAAGCCATGCACTCGCCTTTTCAACCCCCCTTGGGATGTGCCCTCGGTAATCATCGACTTTGCCCAGGTCGTGCATTAGGGATGATA
>CAZFEA010000398.1:1216-3190 GCA_964518085.1 uncultured Dehalococcoidia bacterium | reverse complement strand
CCCCTTCGGCTTCGCTCAGGGCAAGCCTGACCCTCTCCCGTCGAGGGAGAGGGGAAGATTTCCACAGTCACCGTGGAATAGATATCCACGGGACAGGTGACATGGAAGAAGGTACCGTCCAGAAGTCCTTGCACCATCTCGCCGCAGGAGCCGGGCATGGCTACGGTAGCGGATGGCATCAGTATTCGATTCCTTGCCTGGCGGGGATTCCTTCGCTGAAGGGATGCCTTATCATTAACATCTCAGTGACCAGGTCGGCGCGCCTGACAATTTCCGGGGGAGCGGAACGCCCGGTCAGTATCAACTCGGTCCCATCATTTTTCATCTCCATAAGCTGTATCACCTGCTCTGACGTTACCAGTCCGGCCTTCAGGGCGACGAAGATCTCGTCAAGGATGACCATGTCGTAGCCGGGTTCCCGCAGGTATTTCTTCGCTGCTTCCATGGTTTTATCTACGGCGGCCTTTAGCTCATCCCGCGGCTGGCTGAAGCAGGTCTTCCGGTTAGGCTGGATGATCTCAAACACGGGATATTTCCTGACAAACAGGTGTTCTCCGCAGTTGGGGTCGCCTTTGACGAATTGGACCATGACAACTTTCAGGCCCTGGCCGCAGGCGCGGAGGGCTTGCCCCAGGGCCGCGGTGGTTTTCCCCTTCCCCGCGCCGGTGTAGATTTGGATTAGTCCCTTCTTCGGTTGGATGTCATTCATGTATGTCTGTCCTCAAGGTAACAGCTAACAGGTAACAGGTAACAGGCCCCTATCATGGAGTAGACAGCCTCTGCATAAACACACTCAGCATACTGACCAGCCTCTCACAATCCGGCAGCGCCCGCGCTGCCAGCCTGATGTACTCCGGCAGGCCAAAGGAGGCGCAATCCCTCACCAGTATCCCTTTGGCCAGCAAGGCTCGCCGCAGCGCGGCCGCGTCCCCAACCTTTACCAGAAAGAAGTTGGTCCGGCTGACCACCGGCTCCAGTCCCGATTGACGGAGATGGAGAAACAGATAGTCCCTGGACCGGTTGACCATCTCGTGTCCTCTGGCAACGTGGCCATCCTCGTCGAGAGCCAGCACACCGGCCTTCTGGGCCAGGTTGTTGACGTTCCACGGCGGGCAGACTTTCTGCAGATTGGCGATTATCTCGCGGTTGGCCAGGGCATAGCCGAGGCGCAGGCCGGCCAGTCCGTAGTCCTTGGTCATGGAACGCAGTATGACCACGTTGTCCCGTTCCACCAGCGGCTCGGACCGCCAGGCGCGGTCGGTAAAGGCCACGTAGGCTTCGTCCAGGATTAGCAGGCTGTCGGGGAGGTTATCCAGCAGGTTTTCAATGCCCGAGCGAGGAAGATATTTCCCGGTCGGGTTATTGGGGTTGCACAGGAAGACCGCCCTGGCGTGGCGTTTCCTCGCCAGTTCGATTATCGAGTTGACTTCGAGTTCAAAATCAGGCGGTTGGGAATTGGCTTCGAATGGGATGCAACCGGCGATAAGACATGCCCTTTTGTATTCGCCGAAGGTCGGCCCGGCGATGACGATCCTGTCCCCGGGGTCGAAATAGGCCAGGGCGCACAGCCACATGAGTTCCGAGGAGCCATTGCCGGCGATCACGTTCTCAGCTTCTACCTTCAGTTTCCGCGCTAGCGCCTGGCGGAACTCGGTGGCGCCGGAATCAGGATAAACATCGATGGCTACGGAGGCGAGTTTTTCCCGTAAACCCGGAGGCGCCCCGAGGGGATTGAAACCCACGCTGAAGTCGAGCAGGCTCTCGGTGGGGATGGCCTTTGTCTTCAACTCGGCGAAATCGGGTCCGCCATGTATCGCCGGGCGCACCTTCTCCAGGGCTTTTCTAGGCTGCAAGGCCAAAACGTAATCCTCCGGTGACCAGAATAGTCCCCGTCCACAGGGCCGCCGAGACCCTGGTGAGGGCCAATGCCCGCTCGATGGCCGTCAGCCGTCCCGTCGAGGCGGGCGCGACGAC
>CAZFEA010000398.1:0-1206 GCA_964518085.1 uncultured Dehalococcoidia bacterium | reverse complement strand
TGGCCGCGGGAGTCAAGGCGCGCCGGGCGTCGCCCAGGACGTAATGCCCCACTTTTTCCAGCCGCAGACCCAGGCCGCCGGCGGCGGCGCTCATCGGCCAGCCCGCATTGGGGCTTTCCGTCTTACCGTGGTCCCGCAACATTATTTTCCATGCGCCTTTACCGTCATTTCCGCTGAGGTATGACGAAAACACCATCAGTACCCCGGTCACACGGGCCGGGACCAGGTTGAGAACGTCGTCGAGCCGGGCGGCGAATTTCCCCAGGTATTCATAGTTGCCGTGATAGCCCACCATTGAGTCCCAGGTATTGGCCATCCGGTAAAGCAAAGCCCCGGGCACGCCCAGGACCAGGAAATACAACAAAGGGGCAACGAAGCTATCGCTGGTGTTTTCGGCTACCGATTCAACAGTTGATGCGGTCAGCAGCGGGGCATCCAGCCTGCTGACATCCCGGCTGACCAGGGAATTCATCTGGCGCCGCGCTTCGGTGATATGACCGTTGATCAACAATTGCTTTATTTTCCGGGCCGCCTTCAGAAGGGCGCGAAAAGAGAAGGTGCATTTGAGCAAATAGGCGCTCACCAGGACGAAGAGGACCATACTGGCATTCCTCAAGAAAGCCAAAAGAAGATAGGCCGGGACGACGAACAGGGCCAGGGTAAATATGACGGCCGCGGCGCCGTAGACAAAAGGAAGCAACCTGCCCCTGCGTGGGGCAAACCGTTCCAGAAGGGCGATCAGCTTGCCCATCCAGACTACGGGATGCAGCCACCATGGCGGCTCCCCGGCAACCAGGTCCATTGCCAGGGCCAGGGACAGGCTGGCCATCTCAAGCATGATTCCTCCGGTACCGCAGGCGTCCCCGCCTGTGGAACATGGTTGTCTCCAAAACAAAAACCCCCTTGCTCCGCTAGAGCAAGGGGGTTTTCTGGCTATCTCTAACCCTTTCCCTCTCCACGGAGAGCCTGAAGGGAAATTCGCAGGGTGGCGTTCTGACTTCTCCTGGCCGGAGTCACAGCAGCGGGACTGTGCCGGATTCGCACCGGACTTGCTATCCACGGGAAGCCCGCGGGCGGGCTTTATCCTGCTCTATCCTGTTCGATTTTCTTGCATAGAATACCAGACTATATTTGCAAAAGTCAATCGCTCGTTCCGCTCCTGCCGAAATTCAGGCCGGCCTGCACCAGGTCATAGATGTCAACAAT
>CAZFEA010000397.1:0-3212 GCA_964518085.1 uncultured Dehalococcoidia bacterium | reverse complement strand
TGGTTCGGGCCGGAGAACGTCTATATCGAGCTCCAGCAGAACCTGGTCCATGGCGACACCAAACGAAACTGGCGCCTGGCGGAGCTGGCTGGCGACACCGGACTGCCGGTAGTGGCCACCGGCAACGTCCATTACCATGTCCGGGAGAGGCACCAGTTGCATGACGCCCTGGTGTCCATCAAGCTTTGCCGTACCCTGGAGGGGAGCCACCGGGAAAGGCGGGCCAACTCCGAGTTCTACCTCAAAAGCCCGGCCGAGATGGCGGTCCTTTTCAAGGACTATCCTGAGGCCCTGGCCAATACTTTGAAGATCACCGAACGGTGCCAGTTCGACCTGACCCGCGACCTGGACTACCGTTTTCCCGATTATCCCGTTCCGGAAGGATACAATCCCCAGTCTTACCTGGAGCACCTGTGCCACGAGGCGGCTATCCGGCGCTACGGCTCGGTGACCGGCAGGGTGCAGGCCCGCCTGGATGAGGAGTTCCGCCTGATCGGGAAACACAAGCTGGCAGGCTTCTTGCTGATCTATCATGACATAATCCAACTGGCTCGCGAGGTCATGATCGACCTGGGCCTGTCCGATGCCAGCATTTCCCTGGAAGACAACCCCCCGGGCCGCGGCCGCGGCTCCTCGGTATCCATGCTGGTAGGCTATCTTATCGGCCTGTCCCATATCGATCCCCTGATGTATAACCTGTCCCTGGAACGGTTTTTGCCTGAGGACATGGTCAATGTCCCGGACATCGACCTCGACTTTCCCCGGAACATCCGCGAGGAGCTTATTCTCCGGGTGCATAAGAAGTGGGGTTGGGAACGCGCCGTCCTGAGCGGCATGCTGGATACCTACAAGATACGGGGGGCTATCAGGGACCTGGGGAAGGTGCTGGGCCTGCCCGAGGAGGAACTGGACCGGCTGGCCAAAGCGGTGGACCATGCCGGCGCCGGCGAAGTGGCTGAGGAGATGAAGGCCTTTCCCGAGTTTCAGGACAAGGTCGAGGCGCCGGTGTGGCGCGATCTTATCCGGCTGGCGGCGCAACTGGACGGTTTCCCCAAGTACCTGGCCCAGCACCCGGGTGGCATGATCATCGGTTCGACTCCCCTGGCTGATATTGTCCCCATACAACAGGGGGCCATCGACGGCCGTTACATCTGCCAGTGGGACAAAGACAGCATCGATGACGCCGGCATGGTCAAGATAGATTTCCTGGCCCTGGGCGCCCTTTCCCAGATCCAGGAGGCTTTGCAGTTGATCGAAAAGCGCACCGGCCAGCGCATCGACCTTTCCCGGATCAACTTTGAAGACCATGCGGTATATGACATGCTTTGCCGGGCGGATACCATCGGCATTTTCCAGGTGGAGTCGGCCGCCCAGATACAGACCATTCCGCGCATCCGGCCGCGGAACCTGGTGGACATGGCCCACGAGGTGGGGGCGGTGCGTCCCGGGGTGGGGGTCAACCACGGCGTCAGCCAGTACATTGCCCGGCGCATGGGGACCAGCCCGGTAGTTTTCGATCACCCCCTGGAAAAGAGGGCGCTGGAGCGCACCCTGGGCATCATCCTTTTCCAGGACCAGGTGAACCAGGTAGCCATCGATGTTGCCGGGTTCAGCGGGGGCGAGGCCGACCAGCTTCGCCGGACCTTTGGGCGGCGCAACAACGAAAAGCTGGTACAGGCCTTCTGGGAGAAGTTCAGGCAGGGGGCCATGGCCAGGGGTGTTCCCCCGGAGACGGCCAAAAAGATCTTCCAGAAGTTCAACGGGCAGTACATGTTTCCCGAGTCCCATGCCTTCGCCTTCGGGGTTACCGCTTACCAGGCATCGTGGTTGAAGTATTATTATCCCCTGGAGTTCTATGTGGGCCTTTTCAACCAGCAGCCCATGGGATTTTATAACCTGGAGACCTCGAAAGAGGACGCCCGGCGGCACGGGGTGCGGGTGCTGAACCCGGATATCAACCGGAGCATGGAGAAATCCACTATGGAAGAAGTAGCGGCACGCTGCCGCGTGCCCTGTGGGGAGGGTCCTGGCCATGGTGGGTATCTCCCCCCTGGAAAAAGGGGGATTAAGGGGGATTTAGAGCATGGGCACAGCCATGCTTTGAGATTGGGATTCGAAATTGTATTGGGCGTGGGCGAGGCCGTTTCCCGGGCCATCGTCAAAGCCCGCCAGGAAGGGGGTCCTTTCCGTTCTCTGGCTGACGCCATGCAGCGCTCGGGGATACTCCAGGAACCGCTGGAGAACCTCATCGATGCCGGCGCCTTTGATTGCTTCGGCGCCGACCGGAGGGCGCTGAAATGGGAGTGCGGCCTGCGTTACCGGCCGGTGACGCCGCAACTGCCGTTGCCGTTTCCGGTGGAGCAGGACATGGCCGGGCTGACCCCCTTGAGCGACTGGGAAGCCATGAAGGGGGAATATGCCTCCCTGGGACTGTTCCCGGCGGGACATGTGATGGAAAAACTCAGGCCGTCCCTGGACAAGAAACTGGTGAGCAGCAGGGATATGGATTACCTGGAGGAAGGAATGGAGGTCAGGACGGCAGGGCTGGTGGTGCGGCGACAGTACCCGCTGGTCAAGGCATATTTCATTACCCTGGAAGACGAGTTTGGACATGTCTCCCTGGTGATCTGGCCGCATATATACGAAAAATATCGCCATAAATTCAAGGAGCCTTTCCTGATCGTCAAAGGCAACATCTCCCGTCGCGGAGGTACGCTCAATGTGGTGGTCAAGGAAGCAACTACCCGCCCCCTCATGGAAGCAACACCAAAGTCCAAGGACTGGCGGTAGCCGCACGGCGCGCCGTGCCGTGATTGATTTTCGTAACAATTGCCCATGCTCCCCTGCGAGCGCCAAGAAGTATGAAAAACCCTGTCTCCACAGCCGGGAACGCCTGTGGTACCGGTATTTTCAGGGCATCGGAAATGCAAGGGCGAGCCAACGGCTCGCGGCTACACCCTCTCCCGACCGTCTACAGACTACTGTCTTCTAACTACGGCACGGCACGGCACGGCACGGCACGCGGCAGCGTGCCGCTACTGACTACTGACTTCTGTCTACTATCTTCTATCTTCTCCTATGTTACAATTTTAACCGGGATTGAAACTTCAATGACAACCGATGCCCAGACCCAACCTGTCTATGATGTCATCGTGATCGGCGGCGGCCATGCCGGATGCGAGGCGGCGCTGGCCGCAGCGCGAATGGGCTGT
>CAZFEA010000396.1:805-3237 GCA_964518085.1 uncultured Dehalococcoidia bacterium | reverse complement strand
GGCAATAAATCGTATCCAGTCGGTCACAGGGTCGCTTTCTTAACCGCAGAGGCGCAGAGAGCACAGAGGAAAGGGCTGTGGTCTCTGCGCCTCGGCGTCTTGGCGGTTAGAAGATCGAGCCGCTTCCGCCCAAGGGGATGCGGGTGGCAGCACTAGTCCGCGTCAGCGGCGCGGTGGGGCCGCGGTGCTCGGTATGGCATCCGCCGGCGCAGGAACGGTGCGCCTCCAGCACCGGCCGGTGGGGGCCGCCAAGATGATGTTTTCCCCCCATGGAGTTGCTATGACAGCTCAAGCAGCGGGCCGCCGGGTCAGTTGAACTCAAAGGCGGGGCATGACATGAGCCGCACCGGCCGCTCAGGTCGGAATGGGCCGATATGCCGCCCAACTTATTCCCCGAAGCCACAGCGTTGAGCGGACCGGGGCTGAAAATGCCCTGCCTGGTTAGCAGCGCCAGGGCCGCCACCGCCAGCAAGATCGCGATGGCGTATGACCGGCGGCTGCGGGTCTCATTCCATATTTTCTTGATTTTCATCTGTTAGCCTGAACCGATGGAATAGTAAGCCGCGGCGATGGCGTGGACGAAGGCGACCGTCAGGATTGCCGTGCTCAGCGGCACATGAAGGATATGCCAGCAGGCCACCAGCCGCCTCTTCAGGGCCACCATGCCAATCCGATAGTGGAGCCTGCGGCAGCGGGTGAGAAGCCTGTCCAGTTCCATGACCTGTTTGGCGCTGGCATTCTTGAGTTCCTGCCTCACCAGCCACCAGCGCCAGCGGTATTCCCACTCGATGAATATCCGGCCGAATACCAGGAACCACCAGCTATCCGGTGTTTGCGGCAATATGCCGAGGTTGGCTGACAATGCCCGGTGAAGCTCGGGATTGGCGTCGACATACGTCTGGATCTCGGCTCTGGCGGCCTCGATTTGAGACCCGAGCGTTTCACCGCTGACATCCACGCCGTCCGGGGTCCGTGGCAGCCGCGTGTAATAATAATGGCCGACAAAACCGCTCAGCGCCATCACCATCACTGCCAGGGTAAGCGCCCCGGCCAGTCCCTGGAACCTCCAGGCGGTGTGCAGAAGCGCCATGTAAGGGCCGACGGCGCCGGCGAAAACATGAAACCGCAGCCACGAGTTCATGTTTCCCCAGCGGGCAGCTTTGCGGGAACTCTTGCGCATCGAATACAGGACCTGGGAAAGGACCATGAGAACGAGGCCGGCCGCGCCCAGGAGAAGTCCTCCCGGGCTGCTGGGGCCCAGCATGCCGCCCGAACGCCAGCTCTCTGCCACGTAGGCGGCGGTAACCACAAAAATGGCAATCAGGGCAAAACCGAGTTCACGAATTGACATTCTGCCGGCTCCAGTCTGTCCAGAAATGGACCATGATGTCCGCCAGTGGCGCGCCCGGGGCCAGTAGCTCGGGACGGATGGGAGTGATATCCGCCCTGGCGGCGATGATACGATGCAGCGGCCGGGACAATGTCTGGTCTCCCATCACCACCGCCCCGGTCAGATTTTTCGGTCCCACCATGACGCGGGTGCGGTTGACGTCGAAATCGCGCTGGACTGACACCACGTCCTGGAGATGCCGCCATGTTTCGCTGTCGCCCCTGGTTATGCTCAACAGGTCTATGTCCTTGCCGCGGCCGACACTGCCGATTATCGTCGTCGTGAGGCCGGCCAGGCGGGTAACGTTAAACGCGGCCTCTTTGTAATACGGCGTCCGGTCGCCTACCATGTTGCGCCCAGCGGCGCTGCCCTGGGCCAGGGCCTTCGACCACAAGGTGTCCAGGACGAATTCGCCGCAGAAGGCGTCGTACACCTGGGCCACGTCGCCGGCGGCAAAAATGTCCTCGGCGCTGGTACGCATGTACTGGTCGGTAAGAATGCCGCGGTCGATTCGCAGACCGGCGGCAGCGGCCAGGTCCACCTGCGGCCGCACGCCGATAGCTACCGCAACCAGCCGGCAGGGGATTCGCTCGCCGCCCGCGGTCCGGATGGCGTTAACCCGGCCGCCGGCGCCGCAGATTTCGGTCAGTTCGCAATAATGATGAAGGCGCACGCCGGCGCTTTTCAAACGGGCTTCGACCACGGCGGATTCCACTTCGTCCAGCACGCCGGGCCAGTAACGGTCGCCTCGCAGCAGGTAATGAGTTTCTATTCCGCGCCCGATAAGCGCTTCCACGATCTCCAGGGCGGTGATCCCGCCACCCACCACCACCCCCGGGCCTCCGCCCTGCAATATCCTGAGGATCTGCTGGGCGTCATCCATGTCGTCCAGCGTGACCACACCGCTCAATCCGGCGCCGGCAATGGTCAGCCTGGTGGCCTTTGATCCCGTTGCCAGCAGAAGACGGTCGTAATTGTAGCTTTTGCCGTCGGCAGTGACCACCCGGTGCAAGTAAGGTTGCTCCGTGGTGTTGTAAGGTGG
>CAZFEA010000396.1:0-795 GCA_964518085.1 uncultured Dehalococcoidia bacterium | reverse complement strand
CCCGCCGCCCTTTTTTTGATTTGCTTGAAGTCCATGGAACGGCGGAGGAACAGCTCGCGCTGGGATATCTCTCCGGTCAAGAAATAGGCCAGCCCGGGACGGCTGTAAAACCCGTGGAAGTCCTCTCCTATTAAGGTGAGGTCCCCGTTCGGGTCCTGGTCCTTGACAGTCTCCGCGGCGGCAATGCCGGCCGGTCCTGTCCCGATGATGAGGTATTTCCTGACCACAGTTAGTTATCCTTTCTGAGCAACGTCATCTCGCTAAACATGGAAAGCCGCTCGAAGCGCAAAACCCCGCGCGGGCACCGGGCCACGCATTCGCCGCAGACCAGGCAACTGGCGGCCTGAATGGGCAGCCCCTTGCGGGCGTGCTCACGCACGTCCAGTCCCGCGGGACAATTATAGGAACAGATGCCGCACTGCACGCAGCGAGAACTCTCAGGGACCACCCAACAGGTGCCCAGGACTTCATTGCGGCTGTGCCTGAAGGCCACTTCCATTACAACTCCTCCTTCTAACTGGTGGACCTATGTGTTTAACGGGCCTTAGAAAGGCCTGGCAACATCAATGATCAGCAACTTTAATTCTATTAAACGGAAAGTTAGTCCGAATGTTACAGGTGAAGCGATTTTACATTTTGATTTTTGATATGTTACTTGTTACTTGCCACTTGATACTTGCTCAGAAAATGTCGCCATCTCCCCCTTTGAAAAAGGGGGACTAAGGGGGATTTAAGAAACAGGCAAAATCCCCCTGTATCCCCCTTTCGCAAAAGGGGGAGGTGGACTGGGCCTCC
>CAZFEA010000395.1:871-3280 GCA_964518085.1 uncultured Dehalococcoidia bacterium | reverse complement strand
TATCGATGGAGTTCTGTCATACAATATTTCTTGGTTCCGGCTTGTCCGGGCTATGTTGGAAATTGGAAACAAATGTAATGGTTTTGTAATATTTTTTATGTAACCACATGCAATCTTTCGTGCTAGAATGCGCTGTTGGGGGCTCGAGGGGCGAAGCCATTAGGTTGAAACAGGTCAATGCTACACCCATGTCCTCCCCTGAATGGGGATATGCCTGCGAGGCATAAGATTATCTGACCGGAAAGAGGAACAGACCATGGCGTTCATCGACAAGACCCTGGTGTGCCGGGACTGCAACGGACAGTTCGCCTTCAGCGCCTCCGAGCAGGAGTTTTACCAGCAAAAAGGGCTGGAGAACGAGCCGCGTCGCTGCCCCAGTTGCCGTTCGGCGCGGCGACGGGCCAACAACACCCGACCTGTCCGGACATCGTCCAGGCCGGCTTTCGAGGCGGTTTGCGCCGACTGTGGGGCCAGCACCCAGGTGCCCTTCCAGCCACGGGAAGACCGGCCGGTGTACTGCAATGCCTGTTTCGCCCAGCACAAAGGCCGCCGCGAGGCAAGGCGGCTTTAGCACGGTTTTCGCCCGGTATCACAGGCGTCCTCGCCTGTGAGGGCACAAAGATCGCCGCGAGGCAAGGCGGCTTTAGCACGGTCCGCCCGGACTCACAGGCATCCTCGCCTGTTAGTGCACAAAGGCCGCCGCGAGGCAAGGCGGCTTTAGCACGGTTTTCGCCCGGTATCACAGGCGTCCTCGCCTGTGAGTGCCACTTTAGGACCCCGCTTTCGAAGCACCCAAAAACAGCGATTGAGCCATATCCGGATCCCCTCTCCCTCGACGGGAGAGGGTCAGGGTGAGGGTGACCCCCTCACCCATTCGCTTCGCTCAGGGCAAGCTCTTAATCCTCTCCCGCGGGGGGAGAGGAGACGGCGTGCGGTTTGCGGCGCAAGTTTGAAATCAGCGAAAGCATCGCTATTTTCCGGCGGAGCAGGACCTGCGGCAAGACCCTCTCCGTGATATAATCGGCGCCGGGTCTTATTCGTCCCCTGACTCTTTCGGAGGAGACACCATGGACTGTTCGCCTTTGCCTCAAACTCCCGCGAGAGATTTCCCTGTCCGGTCACGAACCCCTATGGGCCGGGTGGTGTGGAAACTGGCCATGGCGCTGGCCCTGCCCCTAACCCTGTTACTATCATTCCTCCCTACGGCGCAAACGCAACCCCTGAACAATAATTACTGGGTTAACCCCGCCGGCGGCAACTGGAGCGACCCGGCCAACTGGAGCCGGGCCTCTGTCCCCGGTCCCGGTCACGATGTGGTGATCGACCTGGACGGCACGTACACCATCGTCCTGGACTTCAGCGCTACGGTGGCGAGTCTTTCTATGGTTGGCAGCAGCGGCGCCCAGACCCTTAGGGTGCAAAGCGGCCCGGCGGCGCAGAGCGTCCTCACCGTCACCGGCGCCACATGGATTGGGCCGAATGCCACGCTGGATATTGCCGGGCTGGACAGCTCGCCCATCGAGGGGGTTGTAAAGTTGAACGGGGGCGGTAAATTCTTCGGCCGGGCTAATATCGGCGCCGGCGGCCTGATCGAGTTCGGAGGCGGCGCCCATGAGGTGGCCGAGGCCAACCTGATCGGGGCCAATCCTGGCGGCCCCGGAACGGTGAAGATCAGCGCCGGGGTTTTCAACATTACCGGCGCCACAACGATCACCAACCTGCACATGACCGGACGGAACGACAGCGCCAACCCCTCGATAACCGGCCTCTATACGCTCACCCTGACCGGCACTTCCAGATGGGACGGCGGCGACTTCGCCGGCAACATAACCAACTCCGGAACGCTGTACATTAATCCGTCCACCACCTACACCAAATACCTCAGGGACGGCGCCACGCTCACCAATACCGGGACGGTGAGGGTCCTGGGTACGTTCAGATTGTCCGGGACGGCCACCATTCAGAACCAGCCGGGAGCGACCTTTTTTGTGGACGAGGGCATAGACCAGAGGACCGAATACGGAGGCGCCCGCAGTTTTAATAACGCCGGGACGCTGACCAGAGCCACTGGCGGGACGGTCAACATAGGGGTCCCGATCAACAATACGGGCATGGTCACGGTGAACCAGGGGACATTGAATTTCAATAACGGCGGCACCTTCGGTGGTACGGCCACCATCGCCGACGGTGCCACCCTCCAGTTCAGCGGCGGGACTCATAATTTGAGCGGAGCCACCTTCGGCGGCGCGGGAACGGTCTGGCTCAGCGCCGGCGTTTTCAACATTGTCGGCGCCACAACGATCACCAACCTGCACATGACCGGACGGAGGGACAGCACCAACCCCTCGATTACCGGCCTCTATGTGCTCACCCTGACCGGCACTTCCAAATGGGACGGCGGCGATTTCG
>CAZFEA010000395.1:0-861 GCA_964518085.1 uncultured Dehalococcoidia bacterium | reverse complement strand
GGACGAGAGCATAGACCAGAGGACCGAATACGGCGGCGCCCGCAGTTTTAATAACGCCGGCACGCTGACCAGAGCGGCTGGCGGGACGGTCAACATCGGAGTCCCGATCAGCAATACGGGCATGGTCACGGTGAACCAGGGGACCTTGAATTTCTATAACGGCGGCACCTTCGGCGGCAGCGCCAGCGTGGCCTCCGCGGCCACCCTCCAGTTCGAAGGGGGAACGCATAACCTGAACGGGGCGAGCCTGGGCGGCCAGGGCACGGTCAGGATAGCGGCAGGCAACGTCAACGTCACCGCAGCCTCGACGATCAACAATCTTTATATGACGGGCACACCCGCCGGCTACCCGACCAACCCCTGGATAAGCGGAACGGCCGTGCTTACTCTCACCGGGGTTTCCACCTGGGAAGGCGGGGACATCCTGGGTGGCAAAGTCACCAACGCCGGTACCCTGGACATAATACCGGGGGCTTACTGGGTCAAGCAGGTCGTAGATGGCGGCGTCCTCACCAACACCGGGACCATCAATCTCACCGGCAGGTTACGGATGACCGCCACGGCCACCATCCAGAACCAGGCGGGCGCCTCCTTCAACTTCCTGAATGATGCTTCTTTAGAGCAGGAGAGTGGATACGGAGGCACACGCATCTTCAACAACGCCGGCGTCCTGGCCAGGACCTCCGGTACCGGGACATCCGGTCTCGGCGCGCCGGTGACCAACACCGGCACAATAAGGGTGAATACCGGCGCCCTGGACCTGGCCGGCGGGCTGACCAATTTCTCCGGCGCTACGCTGACCGGGGGCAGCTACGAGCTAACGGGTGTCCTGAAGTTCCCCGGCGCCAATATCGGGACCAA
>CAZFEA010000394.1:0-3287 GCA_964518085.1 uncultured Dehalococcoidia bacterium | reverse complement strand
GCGGTAGTGACTTTGAAAGCCGGGGACAAGATCCAGATTTTCGAGGGAGTCTAGCGTGGGTTTAAAATCATATAAACCTACTTCGCACGGTCTCAGGGGAGTCATTGGTTATACCTTTGAAGAGATTACCAAAACTGAGCCTGAGAAATCACTGATAAAGTTCCGCAAGCAGAAGGCGGGGCGCAACTTTCGCGGTAAGGTGACTGTCCGTCACCGAGGGACCGGCGCCCGGCGTTATTTGCGAGATATTGATTTCAAGCGGGACAAGCTGGGTGTGCCCGGCAAGGTTGCGGCCATCGAGTACGACCCGAACCGCTCGGCGCGGATCGCCCTGATCAATTACGCCGACGGGGAAAAGCGGTATATTCTGGCACCCCTTGGATTGACTCTGGGTGATTCGATACTGGCAGCCAGCGATGCCGAAATCAAGCCTGGCAACGCGCTGCCCCTGAGACAAATACCGGCAGGGACCCTGGTCCATAACATAGAGCTGCAAAGGGGTCGGGGTGGGCAGGTGGTGCGCAGCGCCGGGGTGGCTGCCCAGTTGATGGGCAAAGAGGAAACTTATGCCCTGGTGCGGCTTCCGTCCGGGGAAGTGCGGAAGATCGGTATCGATTGCATGGCCACTATCGGCCAGGTAGGCAACCTGGAACACCAGAACATTGTTCTGGGCAAGGCCGGCCGGAACCGGTGGCGGGGATGGCGGCCGAGTGTCCGCGGCGCGGCAATGACGCCCAGAGACCATCCGCATGGCGGCGGTGAAGGCCGGAACCCGCGGGGCATGGACACTCCCAAGACGCCCTGGGGTAAGGCCGCCCTGGGACTGAAGACCAGACGCAACAAGACTAGCGACAAAATGATAGTCAAGAAACGCGGCCGGGGTCAGAGGTAAAAGAGTTATTGGGTTATTGGGTTTTTGAGCTCCGCGACCGCAGTGGATAAACCCAGAAAACAATAACGGATTCACCCTCACCCTGTACCCTCTCCTTCGAGGGAGAGGGCGTGCGATGTTATGCTGAATTCGTTTCAGCATCTCAGTCAGTAAAAGCAAGTCTCCGACAGGCTGGAAAGCCTGTCGTACCAGAAGGGAAACAACTGTGTCCAGATCAATTAAGAAAGGACCTTACATCGACGAGAAGTTGCTCAAGAAGGTCGAGGCTTTGAGCAGGTCGGGACAGAAAGCGGTCATTAAGACCTGGTCCCGGGCGTCAACCATTGTCCCCGAAATGGTGGGGCAGACCATCGGCGTTCATGACGGCAGACGTCACGTGCCAATCTTCATCATCGAGGACATGGTCGGCCACAAACTGGGAGAATTTGCTCCCACCCGGACCTTCCGGGGACATGGCTCCAAGGCTGCTGCCGAAACCAAGGCGGCGACGCCAGCATCATAACATCGCCGGTTGGTTGGTTTTAAAACATGCAAGTCAAAGCAAGCGCCAAGAACATAGGTTACTCATACCAGAAGGTAAAACTAATTGCCGATACCGTCAGAGGCAAGAAGGTTGACGATGCCCTGGCCCTGCTGAAATTTTTGCCCTCGCCGTCCGCCAGGGCCGTGGCTAAAGTGGTCAAGTCTGCAGCCTCCAACGCCGAGAACAATTACCAGCTAGTGCCGGCAAATTTAAAAGTTGTTAGTATCTATGCCGATAAGGGGCGCACCCTGAGACGGTTCAGGCCGCGGGCACGGGGACGAGCTAACGAAGTACTCAGACGGTCAAGCCACATTACCGTCGTTGTCGAAGAAAAGGAGGCGTGATTGGGACACAAAGTTAATCCCATCGGACTCCGGCTTGGAATCACCCGCACCTGGGGAGCCAGATGGTACGCCGATAAGCAGTACCCGGACCTGGTGCTGGAAGACTACAAGCTGCGCAAAGCTATTAGAGAGAATTACCGGGAAGGCGGCATCGCCAGTGTCCAGGTGGAACGAAAAGCTAATGAAGTGACGATCACGCTTTTCTCTTCGCGCCCGGGAATTATCATCGGCAAGGGCGGCCAGCGTATCGACGAGATGCGCCGCAACCTCGAAAAATTGACCGGAAAGAAGGTCCGTCTGAATATCCAGGAGATCCGGCAACCCGAAATGGAAGCCGTCCTGGTGGCTAGAAATATCGCCGACCAAATGGAGCGAAGGGTTGCCTACCGGCGAGCTATGAAGCAGGCGCTGCTGCGCACCATGCAGTCCGGGGCCAAGGGAATCAAGATTACCTGTGCCGGACGTCTCGGAGGCGCGGAAATCGCTCGGCGCGAAACGGTCCGCACCGGCCGGGTGCCCCTTCAAACCCTCAGAGCTGACATCGATTACGGATTCGAAGAGGCCCATACCACGCTTGGCCGCATAGGCGTCAAGGTGTGGATTTACAAGGGCGACATTTTTAAGGAAAGACCGGAAGAGGCTTTTGCCGAAGCCAAGAGAGAAGAAAAGCCAGGGGCAGCCCCCAAAGCTGAGGCGAAGCCGGTAGCGACTACTACGGAGAAATCGGATGCAGCAGCCCAAGCGAGTTAAATACCGGACTTCGCATCGCGGCCGCCGCCAGGGAGCGGCGCAGGCAGGAAATAAACTGGAATTTGGTGACTATGGCCTGACGGCCATGGAAGCCGCCTGGATAACCGCCAGACAAATAGAGGCCGCACGCCGCGCCATTACCCACCATCTGAAAAGGGGCGGCAAGCTGTGGATCCGCATTTTCCCGGATAAGCCGGTAACCAAAAAGCCCGCCGAAACCCGCATGGGAAGCGGAAAAGGCGCCGCCGATCACTGGGTTGCCGTAGTGAGACCCGGGCGCGTGATGTTCGAGCTTGCTGAGGTAAAGGGAGACCTGGCCAAAGAAGCGCTGAAGCTGGCATCGGACAAGCTGCCAATCTCTACCAGGTTCCTCTCCAAGGTCCCGGAAGGCGAGGCTTAGCATGGCGGAAAAGCAGAAAATAGCGGACCTCAGGGCATTGAGCAGCGCAGAACTCGACAAGCAGCTTGAAGAATCAAGACAGGCGCTCTTTAACTTACGTTTTCGCCTGGCCACGAAACAGTTGGTCAATAACCGGGAACTGCCCAAGACCAGGAAGAAAGTCGCCAGGATATTGACCCTGTTACGCGAGCGAGAATTAGGCCTCAAGGCAGAGTAGATACGATGGAAAAGATCACGAAATTCCGGGTCGGCAAGGTGCTCAGCACCAAGATGCAAAAAACCGTTACCGTGGGCATCGAGTTGCCTCAGCGCGATCCGCTTTATGGCAAGAGACTGCGCAAGTCGGTAAAGTATAAGGCCCATTGCGAGGGAATCAAG